>JAHCMK010000011.1 GCA_019192445.1 Oceanococcus sp. HetDA_MAG_MS8 | reverse complement strand
ATCAGACGATTTGAGGGGCTCATATATGCAACGAACTTCTGTTAAGGGACACTAGCGCCTCGTTTCTCGACATCGATCTCCCCCTTGCACGGGCAGCGCCTGTCACATTCTTTGCCGCTGGCATGCGGCATGCTGTGGTTCAGATGCGCTAGCCACTGGTGATATTCCACATGCGTCGGACCAAAATCGTTGCCACCCTGGGACCAGCCTCAGGCCCGCCTGAGGTGCTCCGCAAGTTGCTCCTAGCAGGAGTCGATGTGGTGCGTTTAAATTTCTCCCATGGGCAGCCCGATGACCATCGCCGTCGGGCGCAACAAGTGCGCGCTGTGGCTGCGGAGTTGGGTCGGGACATCGGCATTCTGGCGGATCTGCCGGGCCCTAAAATTCGCATAGAAAGCTTCGCCGAAGGGCCGGTGGAACTGGTCGAGGGGGCCGCCTTCGTGCTCGATCCTGCACATCCTGCCGATGCCGGCACTGTGGAGCGGGTGGGCGTGGCCTATGCCGAGTTGGCCAAAGATGTGAGGCAGGGCGACACCCTGCTCTTAAATGACGGCATGCTGCGCCTAAGGGTGCAAAAGGTCAGTGGCCGCGCCGTGCATTGTGTGGTGGAGCAAGGCGGCGAGCTGAGCAACCGAAAGGGGCTGAACAAACAAGGTGGTGGGCTGTCTGCACCGGCTCTGACTGATGCCGACCGCGCGCATATTCATACCGCCGTGGAGATTGGCGTCGACTTCTTGGCGGTTAGCTTCCCCAAAACCGGGGACGATATGAAAAAGGCTCGCTGGTTGGCAGAGGCAGCCGGTGGCGAGCCGTTGCTGGTCGCGAAAATTGAGCGTACCGAAGCCGTGGCCAACCTCGATGACATCCTGGCCGAATCGGATGTAGTGATGGTGGCGCGCGGAGATTTGGGTGTAGAAATCGGCGAGCCCGCCCTACCTGGTGTGCAAAAAACAGTGATTCGGGCTGCGCGCGAGGCCAATAGGCTGGTGATCACGGCGACTCAAATGATGGAGTCGATGATTAGCAACCCTATTCCCACCCGAGCCGAAGTCTTGGATGTGGCCAACGCCGTCATGGATGGTACCGATGCGGTGATGCTCTCGGCCGAGTCGGCAACAGGGCAATTCCCGGTGCAAGCCGTGCAGGCCATGGCGCGCATCTGCATGGGATCTGAGTCGCAGGAAACGCCGCAACGCTCGGTGTCCCAGCTGCAGGACCATTTTGAGCGCATCGACGAGGCCATTGCGATGGCCGCGGTCTACACCGCCAGGCATACCCGCGCCGAGGCCATTATTGCCTTGACCGAGTCGGGTATGACGGCCATTTGGATGAGCCGCATGGATACCCGCATTCCGGTGTTCGCCCTCACTCGGCATGAACATACCCGGCGGCGAATGGCCTTGGTGCGGGGGGTCTATCCGGTGGACTTCACCCCCAGTAATTTGGATGGCGTCACCGCCTCGCGCGAATCTGCCCAAGCGGTGTTAGCCCTGGGCTTGGTTCATGCTGGCGACCGCGTGGTGATTACCAAAGGCGACTTTAATGGGCCGGGCGGCACTAACTCCCTGAAGGTGCTGCAGGTGGAGGCCGCAGACCCCCATTAAAGCACCTCATTTCAAGCCCGTGCCGATAAAACGGCTATAAGGTCTTGAAATTGTAATGAACTTGGCGGAGTATCAAGGGGACGCAATGAGCGCCGCAAACCATGGGACGCGCCTCGCATGCATGCCTTGCCTCGGGTGCTGAAGCTATCTGCCGGTGGCATGCCTGTCGCCTGGGTGGATTGGCAACGCGCCGTTTGCCTGTACATGGAAAACAAAATTCTCTGGGAAGCCGGTGCAGAGCCCATCATTCTGCATGGCGGCTGGAACCGGGAGAGTGGCCAGCGCAGCGTATTTGAGCTGTCCCCCATCATCGCCGTGGATGACCGCTCGCGGATTTGGGAGCAAGGCGGCGTGTTCCCCCTCACCCGGCGGAGGCTGATTGCCCGCGACCATGCCCTGTGCTTGTATTGCGGCCGCTCGGTCAGCGACTCCACCATGACCATCGATCACGTCAAACCCCGTGGCCAGGGTGGCCGTCATACGTGGGAAAACGTGGTTAGCTCCTGCCGCAGTTGCAACCAGAAAAAGGGCTGCCGCACGCCCGAGCAAGCCAGTATGGATTTGTTGGCAGTGCCCTATGCTCCCAATGTGGCCGAAATCCTGCTGCTGTCCGGGCGGCACGTGCTTGCCGACCAAATGGACTATCTGGAGAAATTCGTCCAGAAGCGGCCAGGCGCTGTGGGGCACTAAGACCCTGCTCAGCCCCTTAGGGCTTTGGATTGCTGCAGCAAGCTTGTAGCTGCTCCCAGGCTTGAGCCGCGCTCGGCGGCAGTGGTTGGCGGAGCTGCAAGCGCTCAATATGCAAATGATCCTCTGCCACAAAGCCATCCATGCGCCGCTGGGCCGCATGCACAATGCTGCGAAAACGGCGCCTATGCTCGCGAAAGCGATCCCGACTGATGACAACTCCGCCGTCGGCCTTGGCGGCTTCCAGCAAAAAAATATCTGCGCTGGTACCGCTGGGCACTTGCAAGCAACAATCCGAAGCTTGCAGTAACTCGGCGTATAAGCCGCGCTCTGCTTCCAGAAATTGATGAACGGCGCTGGCGTCGAAGACCAAAATGGCCCTCCGACCTTGCTCTAAGAGCCCCTGAAGTGCTGTGAGAGGAACGCGCAGTGACGGTGGTGGGCCGCACCAATACCCTAGGTTCAAGGCGTCCACCCAGATGGGCGTTGTTAGCGGCGGTGGTTCCATCATGGCTATGAGCGACTGGGAAGGGGTGGAATTTGTTGCGTGTATTCTGGCCGGCGGCTATTGCTCGCAGCTTTCTGAGCCGGCATAGTCAGCCTAGCAGCCTGTTGGGCTAAGCCGGTCGGTAGATCATGGTCAGTCCCACAGACTGCGAGGGAGCAGCCTGCACCGTATGCCCTTCATTGTGGGCCAAGTCAGGCGGAGGATGACATTGTCGTCCAGCCTAAGGCTGGCGGCTGACTCAGAGGGGTGAGGAATGTACAGGGCAGCGCCGCGAATTTGGCTGCTGGGTTGCGTGATCATGTTCGGCTTGCTGGGCTGTGGTGGTAACTACAGTGGCGCGGTTGTGGATGACAACCCGACGCAGCCTGCAGACCCTAGCCCCGCGCCCAGTCCACCGCCAGCAGGTGGCCCCGCCAGCGACGAAGACAGATTCTTCGCCGAGCGGGTGCAGCCGCGCTTGGATTTTTGCCGCACTTGTCATGTGCCCGATGGCGTTGCGGATGTGCCGGACGGAGAGCGCTTTTTGCTCGACCCTGATCCTACTCAGGATGCAACACGGTTACAGCAGTCTTGGCAGCAACTCGGTGGAAATAACCCCGTGTCACGGCTGCTGACCATGGCCTCGGGCGAGGAGGAGCATAGTGGCGGGGCGCCTTGGCCGCAGAACTCCCAAGCATATATCGACGTGCGTGCACAGCTGCGCTGCTATGCCGACCCGGACAACTGCAGTGACTACATTGCCGAGGCTGAGGCTAGTGAGCCGGAAGCGCGGGCCAATCGCAAGGCCGAGTTATGGCAGCTGGCCGGGCAGATTTGGCAAGGGCGTAGCGGGCCGGGCTGTGCAAGCTGTCATGGAACGCCGCAACTGCAGGCGGCCAATCTGCAGCCGGACTTGCGCAGTTGCGGGCAGCAGCATCCCGCCCTGGCATTGCCCTTGTGGCGCCCTGAGGTCTGTGTGCTGCTAAATACCTGGGTGGCACCATGAAAGGAGTCATGATTGTGCTTGCGCTATGGCTTAGCAGCTGCGCCGCGGTGGCCCCCTGGGAACGTGGCCTCTTAGCCAGTCCGGAAATGGCCTGGGAGCCAGACCCGCTCATCGACGGTTATCGTCGCCACATGCACGCCAGTAATGAAGCTGGGGCGGACGCCAGCGCTTTGCCGGGGAGTGGTTGTGGCTGCGAGTAGCGCCAAGTTGCCACCCATTCCAACGGTGTTGGCAAGCTTAAGCGCCGCCCTTGCCGGGCCCGTCGCTCAGGCCCAAAGTGACTGGGACTATGCCTATGTGGACTACCGAGAAGCGCCGGTGGCCGCGAATCGCACGGCCTCCGGTCAGGCCGAAGAGCGGTTTAGGATTCGTAGTCACCGCTTGCGCAACCAGTGGCAGCGCGGTGACGACCAATTCTCCGCCGATGCCAGCGTGGAGTTTCTCAGCGGGGCCTCGCCCTGGTATGTGCTCCCGGCTGCAGATGACCAGCGTCCGGTACAAGTCATGAGTGGCGCAAGTATTCGCGAGCAGCGTCAAGCCTTGAGTTTAGGCTGGCAGCGACAGGCCGGGGCGGGACGTCTGTGGGGGGCGCAACTGGGAGTGTCCGACGAGGATGATTACCGCTCTTATAGCGTAGGCGGCAGCGCCGCCTGGGATAGCACTCATCGACGCTGGACCTGGTCGCTGGGCGGGCAATACAACAGCGATGAGCTGTTTCCCACAGATGGAGCTTCGGCGCAGTTTCCGCAGCGGATTCGTCGCGCTAGCCGTGACGGGGCTGCGGCCAACAGCAGCCTGAGCTATGTGCTCAGCCCCCGTTCCATGCTTCAGCTGGGTGTGCAATGGGAGCATCAACGCGGTTTTCTGAGTGACCCCTACAAGTTGGTTTGGGTACAAAACGAAACTCGAACCATTGCCGATGCCCGGCCTGAGCGGCGAGAGATTCTGGCCTTAAGCCTGCGCGGCCGCTACCACTTGGGGACCCGTACGGCCCTGCATCTGAATCTCGGTGCGAGCCAGGACGACTGGGGCATACACGCGCACTCTGCCGAGCTTCGCCTGCGTCAGAGCCCGCCCCAAGGCCTGGGTTGGAACATGCTGCTGCGCTGGTATAGCCAGTCTCAGGCTGATTTCTATACGCCGTTTTTACTGCGCCGCCGCGTGGATGGAATCGCCAGCAGTGACCCTCGCTTGTCACCCTTTGGTGCTCTGATGCTGGGGCTGAGCTGGCGTCAGCAATATAGCCGCTGGTGGTGGGGCGGGGGCATGGATGTTTACCAAGCCGATGGACGTTATGCCCTGGAAGGAGTAGAACAAGAGGCGCCCGCCTTGTTGGGTTATTGGAATGGGTTTTTGCGTATAGGACGTGACTGGTAAGGCCGAACATGTTTTTGCTGCCCTCGGAGGGCCTGCCCGCATTGTTTTGCAGTTGGCGGATGAGCGCCTTGCGGCTGAGATTTTTGCCCAGGCCGAGCGAATCGTGCGTGAATTCGAGGCCAAGTACAGCCGGTTTCGCAGCGACAGCCTAGTGGGCCGCATTAATGCTGCACGCGGCCAAGCCGTACCCATTGATGCCGAAATGGCGCGCATGCTGGAGATCGCCCATTCGCTCTACGAGCAAAGCGACGGCGCTTTTGATGCCACTGCTGGCGTGCTGGCGGAGGTTTGGGACTTCCGGGGTGGGCGTCCACCAGCACGCTGCGACTTGGCGCAGGCCTTAGAACGTGTGGGCTGGGAGCGCGTGCGCTGGGATGCCGAACATATTCGCCTGGGTTCCTTGCAAAAGCTGGACTTGGGCGGCATTGGCAAGGAATTCCTGGTGGATAAATTAGTGCACTTCCTGCGCCGCTCCGGCGTGCAGTCGGGGGTGGTAGATTTGGCCGGCGATCTTTGCGTGCTGGGGCCGCAAAGCGATGGATCGGCCTGGCGGGTTGGAGTGAGCGACCCCGCAAACCCCGAGTCTGCGCGCTACTCCCTACAGCTGTATCACGGTGCTTTATGCACCAGTGGGGATTATCAGCGTGGTTTCGAGCATGAAGGCCAACGTCTGCACCATATTTTGGATGCCCGTACCGGCTGGCCCGTGACCGGGCCCTTAAGAAGTGTCACGGTGTTGTCTACCAAAGCCACCTTGGCGGGCGCGGTATGTACCCTGGCTATGTTGTACAACGCGCAGGCCTGTGTGTGGTTAGGCGATAGTGACCTCGCCTGGGGCGCCATCGACGATGAGGACGTTTTGCACGGCCCCTTAACGGGCCCGGCCCCTCCAGGCCAAGCCAGTCCCTATGCGGAGGCGGCCTTATGATCGTCAGGTTTGGGGTGGCTGTGGTTCTGGCGCTGCTGATGGTGGCTGCAGAGGCAGCCCCGCCCCTTATGACAGAGCTGGCTAGCAGGCCAACAGAGCAGTGGCAGCCCCTAGCGTCAGTGGAGCAATGGCAAGAGCAGCGACCCACCGCAGAGCTGATTTACCTGGATTTTTGGGCCTCGTGGTGCGGGCCCTGCCAGCAATCCTTTCCGATCATGCAGCAGTGGCAGCAGCAATATGCTGCACGCGGTTTCACCATACTCACGATTAGCCTAGATGGACGGGCCGAAGATGCGCAGCGTTTTTTGCGACGGGTGCAGACCACATTGCCTGTGCAATGGGACCCCAATGCCATTTTGGCCCAACACTTCGGGGTACAAACCATGCCGCAGTCTTATCTGCTGAACGCTCAGGGTGAGGTGCTAGCGACACATCGTGGCTTCCAGCACAAAGACATCGCGCACCTCGAAGCCCTGATTCAAAGTCATTTGCCTTAAGCGAAGCGGAGTCCGCGTTTGGCAGCTTTGCTCCTTGCTGGGCCTGGTGCAGTTGGGGACTAATTAGTCGGCTGAATGGGGGCCGTCTAGGGCAAAGGTGACCGGGATGATGAGCTCAAAAGCGGTGCCTTTGTGCAGGGGAATGCACTGCACGGTGCCGGCGAGCTGCTGGGCATTTTTTTGCACCAGATAAAGGCCGAGGCCGCTGCCAAATGAGGCCCGCGGGTGAAAGCGTTGGAACATGCCAAACACGCGCTCACGCTGATCTTCCGGAATGCCTAAGCCATTGTCCTCGACCCGAATGACCACAGAGCCATGATCGGCCCTCGCTGTAATGCGCACCCAAGGTTGCTCCTCCTGAGGGTCGTGGTACTTGATGGCATTGGATATGAGGTTCTCCAGAATCTGCTGCAAATACAGGCGCTTGACCAAAACTGGACCACTCAGGTCGATATCGGAGGAAATTTGCAAGTTCGTGGTCTGAGTCATATGACTCAAGCTGGCGATGGCCCCATTCACAAGTTCAGCCACGTCCACCGGCTCTGGCAGCGCTTGTGTTGACTTGGTTCGAGTCAGATTAATGATGTCTTCGATCAAGGTTTCCAGCTTACGCAAGGAGGTTTTGGCGTGCGCCAACGCACCAATAATCATTGGTGGGTCGTTGTCTTTAAGCCCGGTTTCCGCCAGATCCATCAGCCCCTGAGAGGACACGATAGGCGCTCTTAAATCGTGAGAGATACGGTAGGAAAATTCCAGCAGCTCGGAGTTGGACTCCTCCAAATCCTGCGTCATCGCTGCGATCTGACTGACCATCGGCCTGAAGATCAACAGCGCCTCCACTACGAGGATGCACAGGGCAATCAGCAATACCAGAGCATGCAACTGCCTGAAGCGTGCGGTGCGGGATTCGGCTTCCCGCTGATACTGGCTAACGGCCGCGTCTAGCTTGTCCAACATTCCACCCAGGGCCAGCGCAACCAGCGCATCGGCAATGTTCGCAAGCTCGCCAGGCTCTGCATTGCTTTTCGCACTCGCCTGAATGAAACGCTGGGCGTGGAAGAAAAACTCGTCGAACAAGGCGTCAATCTGACCGTCGCCCCTATACATCTGCAGCAAGTCCTTGCTGATTGGTATGGCGTTGTCTTGGTCAATGATTCCTGAACTCAGTTTTTTATGGTTGTCCTGAAGCTTGGCGAGGGATTCCTGCAGCTGGTTGTAGTGATCCTTTGAGTTGGCGATATACCCCTGCGCTGACATTTCCCGCGCCAATAAGGCCACCCGCTGCGAGAGCATGCGCTGCATCCCGCTCATATTGATGACAAGTGCCGTGTTTTTGTCCTGCTCAATCTTGAGGATGAAGAAGAAGTGCGAGCCCCCAATGAACACGGCGATGACAAATAATGCCGCCGCATAACGCAGCGTGAGCTTTCTCTTCAGCGAGGAGGTTTGCGGGGCGGACTGGGTATTGATAGTCATGCGAGTGTGCAGATGTCCGGTGGATGGTTGCCCAGTCATGAGCAATGGCGGCGGCTGGGCCTTGTCGTCATCCCTGAGCTGCAATGGACGCAGCCCCATGTGCCAGCCCACCCAGCCATGGGATAGCTACAACTGTATAAGCAATATCAAGGCCAGTGAAAAGGCTGCAGCTTTGCTCTGCCGTTCCCGGAGCCCAGTCCCCATGGTATGGACTGGAGCTCAGTTCAAGCCATGCCCGACTTTCCGCCATCCATCACTCCATGGCAACATGAAGCGTACTGCTTGTGCAGTGATTGGGAGGAGACAAGACATGCGAATGGAATGGGTAGCCTTAGCTGGGTTGAGCGCACTGGCGGGTACTCTGACGGCGTGTAATGGCGGCCGAGAACTCGATGCCATTGCTGTGGCATCACGTGATGCGGACACCAGCCAAGCCCTGCTGGGTAGCACCCGTGGACGGCATATTTGGGCGGAAATCTGCGCGACGGCGCCAGACGATACCGTGCTGCCGGACGACCCCCGCAGCCGTATTCTCCCCGGAGTGAATGCAGGGCTGGCGGTGCATTTCAATGGCTACTGGGAGGACTGTCACCAGAATCTCCCCGCGGCGGAGCAGCCACCGCGAACCTGCGGCGAGTGGAAGGAGCGGCGTGATCGCGGGCAGCACTTTCTGCTGGATGAACTGCCTGTGGCCTTGCAGTCAGCAGAGGAGTTCAATCGCAGCTGGGAGGTCTGGGGTTTGGAACAGCGCCCAGAGAACTTCGATGAGCTGTATACCTTGCGCTATGGGCTGAATCATGCGCCGTTTCCCAATCCTTACCCGCTGCCTGGGGAGGATCCCAATAGCAGCAATGGAGGATCAGGCCAGCTGCCTTTGGGGTTGCGTCAGCTCAAAGACGAGCAGGGGCAGTGGACCGGGCAAATTGCGAGTGCGGCTTGTTTCCAATGCCATGGTGGGCAAATTGGTGAGCCTCAATCGGGTGAGACCGAAGTCATCGGTATGGCCCAGCTGGGCCTAGGCAATAACAACTATGACGTGCCGCAGGTATCGGCGGATGGCTCACCCTTTGTCGGCACGCCCTTGGGTGACCTGGTGCCCGCCTTTGATGCCAACACCCTCTTCAACATCGGCATCCGCCAGCGTGGGCAGAATAATGCCGTAGGAGCTTTTGAGTTCCTCAATACAGTGCTAGACCTGGACTCGCTCGGCATCAACCCCAACCCCGCCAAGATGATCACTCCCTTCGGCGCCCAGGGCCTGCAAGACATATCCCATCCCTTGGCGCATACCCAGGACACACCACCTTGGTGGAACATGGGCTCCCGTCCACGCAAATTTTTTGATTCTGGTGTGTCTAACGACAGTACCCGCATCATCATGGCCGCCGGCCCTGGTGAGCTCGGTGAGCTATTGACGGCCGATGGGGCGTATTACCGCGCCCGTATCGAAGAATGGGACCAAGACCTCGAGGCCTTCTTTCTGTCCTTGGAGTCGCCGCCATACCCCGCCGAGATCGACACCAACCTAGCCCGTGCTGGTGCCATTCTCTTTCACACTAAAAACCTCTGGGCCGAGGAGGGCAACGCCGATGCCCCGCGTCCAGATGGGGGCAATGGCTCCTGCGCCAGTTGCCATGGGGCTTACGCGCCGCGTTATGTGAATGATCCGCGGTTTCTGGAAGACCCGGTCTTCGCAGGGATGGCCTCGCATATCAGCACTTTGGATGTGATTGGCACCGATACGGCCCGCTCCGACATGCTCACACCCAGCTTGCGCCAGGGTTGGGACAGCACCTTTTGGGCCTATCCAGAGGGGACCCCCGGATACGTAGCACCGGAAGACAAAAACTACCTCACCGAAACCCTGGATGACCTCGCCGTAGACCGGCCGCAGGGCCTTTGTGGTTGGCAGAAAGACATCATTGGCTATCAAGCTCCTCCGCTGCACGGCGTGTGGGCGACGGCGCCCTATTTCCACAATGGCTCGGTGCCAACTTTGGAGGCCGTCCTGGATAGCAGCCAACGACCACAGATTTGGCAGCGGCCGCTGCGTGAGGAACAGGGCATCGTGGGTTTCGACCAGCGTCTGGAAACGGCTTTTGACTTCGCTGCCGTCGGCTGGAAGTACACCAGTTTGAGTTGCGACAGTTTGCCCGGTGACGCTCTGTTCAACTGTAATCCGGTGCAAAGTGAGGGGCCGTCCATGTATCAGCTGGTCACTAACTTCCTTTACGACATGGTCAGCTATACCGGCATGTTAGGAGCCGTGGATCCGACTCCCGGGGCTTTGGAGCGGCGGTTGGTTTACGACACCCGCATTTTGGGCAATGGCAACGGTGGCCATACCTTCACGGATGTTTTGAGTGATGTGGAGCGGCGGGCACTCATTGAGTACCTCAAAACTTTGTGAGAGCTGTCTTGCGTGAGGAGAGTGCGGGTTACACTGCGCCCACACTGAGTGGAGATAAGTAATGCTGCGTATTGCGCCTTGGGCTGTGTTGAGTTTGTGCTTGTTCAGTGTGTCGGCAACGGCCGCGAACTTGGCGACGGTGTTGACTGGACCTCAGCGTAGTGCGGACTACGTGCAGCGTGATACTGCTCGAAAACCCCTGCAAACCCTGCAGTATTTCGGTTTAGAGCCGGATATGACGGTGGTCGAGATTTGGCCTGGCGGCGGCTGGTACACCGAAATTTTGGCGCCATATCTGCGTGAGCAAGGCACCTTCTATGCGGCGCACTTCAATCCCGAGGCGGAGCGGGAGTACTTCCGCAAGTCTTTGGCGAAATATCAGGACAAACTCGCGGCCAACCCGGCCGCTTACGACAAAGTGCGTTTGACGGCCTTTGAGCCGCCGCAGTTATTGGATATTGCGCCACCGGGGTCGGCCGACCTGGTGCTGACCTTTAGGAATGTGCACAACTGGTACATGCGCGGTGGTGGTGAAGAGAAATTGCTGGCCGCTTTTGAAGCCATGCATCGCGCTCTGAAGCGCGGCGGTGTACTGGGCGTGGTGGAGCATGCCTTGCCAGCCGATGCGCCTTTATCCATGCAGGAGCGCAGCGGCTATATGCGCGAAGACTATGTGGTGAACATCGCCGAAAAAGTGGGCTTTGTGCGGGTTGATTCTTCGAACCTGCACCATAACCCTCTGGATGACGCAGACCATCCGCGTGGGGTCTGGACCTTGCCCCCTCGGTTGGCATTGGGCGAGGAGAACATCGAGACTTACCTCACCATCGGTGAAAGCAATCGGATGACGCTGAAGTTCATGAAGCCCTAGCGGCTTGCGGTTGAAGCCGCGTGCCGTTGAAGCGGGGGCGACGGTGCCGGGGGGCATCATCAAAACTTCATGTTGAGGCGGAACAATGCAGGGTTGCACGGCCTTGCCATGCGTCCGTGCGCACAACAGAACCCGCTGGAGAACCCCCATGTCATCAAATTTCGCTGCGACGCTGCCGCGTCGCGACTTTTTGCGCTATGTCTTATTGACTGGTGCCGCCGCCGGTGCCGGCTCTATGCTCAATGCCTGCGGGGGTGGCGGCCAAAGTCCATCGCGCGACGCATTGCCTGGGGACAACAATGAACTGTTTATTCCCTCTGGCCCGCTTGCCAACATTGGCCCTCTGCAAGGGGCTGACGCCAATGACGTCCTACTACCGCCAGGTTTTAGCTCGCGCATTGTGGCCCGCAATAACGATACCGATCTAGCCACAGTCTCTGGCACGGGTTACACCTGGCACCCCTTCCCGGATGGTGGGGCCACCTACCCACGGGAGAACGGCGGCTGGATTTATGTATCCAACTCCGAAGTGCCGGGTGTGCCGCTGGGCGGAGCCGGGGCTTTGGTCTTTGACCCGGACGGCAGCGTAGTCGACGCCTATTCCATCCTCACTGGCACGACCATGAACTGTGCCGGTGGCCAAACCCCGTGGAATACCTGGTTATCTTGCGAGGAAACACCCAGCGGCCAAGTCTGGGAGTGTGATCCCTATAACCCCGGCCAGGGTATTGCCAAGCCCGCCTTGGGTTTGTTCTCCCATGAGGCCGCGGCCATCGACCCGATCAATAAAGTGGTGTATTTGACGGAAGATGCTGGCGATGGCCGTTTTTATCGCTGGGTTGCCGACGCTGCCGACATTGACCCGGTCAGTGGCCGGCTCGCCATGGAGCAAGGCCGCCTGCAGGTGCTCAACCTCGAGGGCTATGAAGACGGCGGTTACGAGTCGGATGATGCACTGATGCGCACCCTACGGCCGGTGACGTGGGTGGATGCCAATAGCCCAGATCAACCCCAGGGTACCGTGCGTGGCCCCGGCAGTATCTTCGATGGTGGTGAGGGCTTGTGGTATTACGAGCTGCCTGAAGAAGTACGCAGCATTCCCCAGGGCGGGACTGTGCCCACCCGCGGTCTGGTGTTCTGGACCTGCAAAGGCGACAACCGCGTCTGGGCTTTGGACATTGAGAACCAGTTGGCCGAGCTGATCTTTGATAACAGCCAGATCAGTCCTGAGTTTGCCGATGTGGACAACCTCACGGTGAGTCCGGCCGGTGACATTCTGGTTGCTGAGGATGGCGCCGGTGTGCGCATCATGGTGGTGGTGCCCAATCAGCCCTCTAAGGTTCTGGTCCAACTGGGCAGCACGCATACGGCTTCTGAGATTTGTGGCCCAGCATTTTCCCCGGATGGCTCGCGGCTGTACTTCAGTTCGCAGCGTGGGCCCGATGGCCTGGGTGCCCCCAGCGGAACCACCTTCGAGATCCTCATTCCCGAAGAGTTTCGCGCCTAAAACGAGTTGAGAGTCGCGCATCGCGGCCGCGGTAATAGAGCAGGGCCTCGTCGATATCGGCGAGGCCTTTCCAAAAGCCGAATGCACCGCCTAAGGCATGTCGGCCCATCGGGATCGCTGTCCTTCGCGCCGCTTCGCGGTGCCCTCCGGCGCCTTGCATTTGGTGTGGCCGGCTTGACGCGACATCGTGTTGCGGCAAGCCTCAATCGGCCGTCCATGGCCGATTGACCACAGTCACTCCAGGCGCCTGCGGCGCTCCTGAATGCGGCCCCAACGGGCCAACATGCCCCTTGCCAGCGAGCCGAGCGCAGGTGGTTGGTAAAACCATGCTGGAACTGGCTCTAACGCGACGACCGTCCGAGGACGAGGGTGACGAATCCAACAGACCTCCTCGGCAGGCTCTGTGCAAGGTGCCGCTAAATTGCGAAAAGCCTTTCTTCTATGGGGTGGCTCTGCGTTGTCAGAGCCGGTATTCTGGGCGCATGCGTGGACTTGTTTGGATTCTGTGTAGCGCCCTGCTGCTGATGCCTGTGACCCAGGCCTTCGCGGCGTGCTGCCTGAGCCCATCCTCGATGACCATGCCAGCAGCCTCCGCCATGGAGGCCGAAGCGCCCTGTCATTCGGGTATGTCCATGCCGTCGCAGCAGGCGGCAGCAGAGCCGGAGCACTCGGCTATGGATGACTCCGCTGCAGTGTCTGCGACGGACTGCCCCCATGGAGGGTATTGCGCTGCGCTCACCCTGTTGCTGCCGGGCCTTGCCTCGCAGGCTCCACAGATCGACCTCACGGCTGCAGCCTTTGCACCACCACAATTGAGGCCAGCCGCCGGCTGGTCACTCGGCCTACTCAGGCCTCCTCAAGCGCACTCCTAGTTTGCCCTCCGCTGGATAGAGGCTGCCGTTCAGGCAGTGCTCCTTCCGTAGTTGCTGGGGGCCATCGGGCGGCGGGTCCATAGTGGCCCCTGCCTACTGTTGTTTGGTGCCGAAACGACGCGGTCGCGACTGCGCTCAAGACTGAAGCGATCCCAAGGGCATCAGCCACCTAGGAGTGAATGGTGAGAATATTTTGGTGGGGCCTGTGCTGCTGGGCTCTGAGTACAGCGACGCCGGTTCATGCGCAATCGCTGGCCATGTCGGCTTATGTGCAGCAAGTAGAGCGGGCCGCTGTGTCTTTACAGCTCGCTGAGCAAAACACTCGCGTGGCCGAAGGTCATGCGGCGGCTAGCGGCCGTTGGGCTGATCCTCAGCTGAGTGTGGGCCTGGCCCCCGAGTCCGTCGCCGTGCCCGGTTTAGACACTGGTGCCGTGGTGGGTTTGAGTCAGGCCTTGCCCTGGCCTCAAACGCTGCGCAGTGAACGTGCTCGCGCTCAAGCAAAGCTGGTAGAGCAACAGGCAGTGCAGCGACAGCAAGAGCTCATGCTGCAACTGCAGGCACGACAGGCTTATGCGCAGTGGTGGTACGTGCACCAAGCCATCGCGGCCAATGCGGAGCAGCAGCAGTTGCTAGCAGATTTGTTGCAGGCGGCGCGGGGTGCCTATAGCAGTGGCGCCACAATGTCCCAGGCCAGATTACTGCGCTTGGGTTTGCGCCTGACGCAGCGTGAGCAGCAGGCCCTGGACCTAGAAGCCCAGCGCAAAGCATTGGCTGGGCATATGAACGCCTTGCGCAATCAGGCCGTCGATCATCCGCTGCCGCCGCCAAGCGGATTGCCGCAGTTGCCGGCTTTACCAGCCACCGAGCAGCTGAGGGCTGCCTTGGTACACGCTCACCCTCAATTGGCGGGGCTACAGGCTAGAGCGGAGGCCGCAGAACATGCTCAGGATCTTGCGCGCCGGAACTACCGGCCCGATTTTCGTTTGCAGCTGCAGTACTTGCAGACGCTGCCGCGGGAAGAAAACCGTACCCAAGTGGGCCTGAGCTTCAATGTGCCCTTGGGGCAGGAGAAGCGAGATGGTGCTTTGCGTGCCGCCCGTGCGCAGCGCTATGCCGCGGAGTTGGCGGAAGAAGATGCACTGAACCAGTTACTAGCTGAGCTTAGCGCGGTGCTGGCTCAAGAGCGTGCGGCCGAGCGCAGCGTGGCATTGCTGCGCAGCAGCGCCCTGCCGATGGCTGAAGATGCGCTGCAGGCAGCGCGAGCCGCCTTTATGAGCGGCCAGGGGGATTTGCAGGCCGTGCTCGACGCCGAGGCGGATCGCATTGAGGTGGTGCTCGACCTAGCACGGAGCCGGGCACAGCATTGTCAGCAGCGCTTCGCCTTGGCCCAGCTTACCGCGGGGCGCTGGGAGGAGCAGCTTTGGAACGAAGGAAGTGAGGAAGGCCGGCCATGAGTAACCGAACACAATGGCAAAGCTGGAGGCAGCACCGAGAGCGGCTGCTGAGTGTGCTGACATGCGGCGCAGCGGTACTGGCACTGCTACCGCCAGCGGTACTCGCCAAGGACGGGGCTTGCCCCGATGGCAGTGCGCCGGAGTATTGGGTCGCGCCCATGGATCCCAACTACCGTCGCACACAGCCAGGGAAGTCGCCCATGGGTATGGACTTGGTCCCCCAATGTGCCACTCATGCCGCCTTGGGGAGCGGGGTCGATCTCAAGATTGCCGCCGCTGTGCAACAAAACCTAGGGCTGCGTACGGCGACGGTGGAGCATGGCGTGGTGCAGCGTGCATTACTGGTGGGCGGTTTGCTGGAGTGGCATCCGGATCTTGTCGAAATGGTGCATGTGCGCGCCGAAGGCTGGATTACGGAGCTTGCGGTAAGCAGCCCTGGTGCGCATGTGGAACAAGCCCAAACCTTGCTGCGGTTATTTTCTCCAGCACTCGCCACAGCCGAGCGTGAGTTTTTGGCCGTGGCTAACAATGCGGCCTTGCGGGCAGCAGCGTCCATGCGGCTAAAGGCGCTGGGTTATAGCCCAGCACAGGTGGAAGACTTAGGCGAGCGAGGAGCACCCGCACCCACCTTGGATGTACTGGCGCCGCGTCGTGGTTTGGTCTGGCAGCTACCCGTGCATCAAGGTGAGTTCGTCAAACCGGGGACGCATGTCTTTACTTTGGTCGACCCTAGCCAGCTATGGTTGGCTCTGGAGTTGCCTCCCAGTGCCGTCGGCATGCTGGTTCCAGGTGATGAGGTGGAGCTGGAGCTGCCCCAGCGCTCCATCCAGACTATGACCGCCACGGTGGTCCGCAGCGCCCCATCTGTAGACCCTCTCACCCGCAATCTGCGGGTTTGGGTGGAGCTCAACAACACCGATGGTCAACTCAAAGCCGGGGAATATGCGCTGGCCCGCATCCGGCGCGTGTTGGCGCATGGGCTGCGCATACCACGCTCTGCGGTCATCCAACGTGGTGGCCAAGATAACCGCGTCATTGTGGCGGTGGGCGCGGAAGGCTTTAGAGTGCAGCCGGTTGAGTTAGGCGCCCAGGGAGATGAGTTTGTCCATGTTCTCGGTGGTCTTAAGCCCAAGGATCGCGTGGTTCGCGCTGGCCAATTCCTGATTGACTCCGAAGCGAACCTGGATGCCGAAGCCTTGCGCCTGCGCGCCGCTGAGCCTCCTCAGGGACGCGCCTTAGCGGTGATTCGCGGCATCGATGAACAACGACGCGAGTTGGTATTGGAGCATGCCGATTTCGAGCCTGTGGGCGAGCATGGAATCCGCATGCCCGGCATGACCATGGGGTTTAGTCTTCACCCTGAGGTGAGTCTGCAAGGCTTTGGGCCTGGTGACTCGGTAGCAGTGCTGGTCGATAACCCTGAAGCGGGCGTGTATCGCGTGCTGGAACTGGAGCGGCAGCCATGATTACCCGGCTGGTGCAGTGGTCTTTGCAGCAGCGCGGCTTGGTGTTACTTGGGAGTGCCCTAGCTTTGCTGCTGGGTGTATGGGCTTGGCAAAGCACGCCGGTGGATGCCATCCCCGATCTCAGTGAAACCCAGGTCATTATCCGCGCGACTTGGACAGGACAGGCTCCAGAGGTGGTCGAGCAGCAACTCACCTATCCCCTCACATCGGCTTTGCTTGGGGTCCCCGGTGCGCGCACGGTGCGCGGCTACTCCTTCTTTGGCGACGCTTATGTGTACGTGATTTTTGATGATCACACCGACCTTTACTGGGCGCGCTCCCGCGTGTTGGAGTCGCTCTCGCAGGTGCAATCACAATTGCCGCCGGAGGCCCAAACGCAGCTTGGCCCCGATGCGACCGGTGTGGGCTGGGTGTACGAATACGCCCTGGTAGATCGCAGTGGCGGGCATGATTTACATCAGCTCACCACCTTGCAGAACTGGACACTCCGTTATGCCTTGCAGGCAGTGCCTGGCGTGGCCGAGGTCGCCACTGTGGGCGGTATGGTGCAGCAGTATCAGGTGCAGGTGGATCCTCTGCGCTTACAGGCTTACAACCTCGAGCTGGAAACGGTCATTCGGGCCTTGGGCCAGGCCAGTGCGGAGACCGGAGCCGGCGTATTGGAAATGGCCGAAGCCGAGTACATGCTTCGCATCCCCGGCTACGCCACCAGCATCGAGGACCTGGAAGCCATCGCCTTGCGGGCTTCGGCAAGTGGCGCGCAGCTGCGTTTGGCGGATGTGGCCACGGTGCAGCTGGGCCCAGCGCTGCGTCGCGGCGTGGCCGAACTCAACGGTGAAGGTGAAGTTGTTGGCGGCATCATTGTGATGCGGGCCGGCGCCAATGCCCAGCAGGTCATTGCCGGGGTCAAGCAACGCTTGCAGGACCTGGAGGCGAGCTTGCCCGAAGGTCTGGAGATCGTGACCACCTATGATCGCTCGGGCCTGATCGCGGCTGCGGTACAGACCTTGGAGCGTACCCTCGTCAAGGAGCTTTTACTGGTGTGCTTCATTTGCGCACTGTTCCTGCTTCACTTGCCCTCCGCATTCGTGGCTTTGCTGGTGCTGCCCTTGGGCGTACTGCTGGCCTATGTGTTGATGCGGCTGGGCGGTATCAGCGCCAACATTATGTCCTTGGGCGGCATTGCCATTGCGATTGGCGCCATGGTGGATGGAGCCATGGTGATGTTGGAAAACCTGCATCGGCATCTAGAGTCAGAGGATGAACGCAGTCATTGGCAGCGCGTACAGGACGCTGCTCAGGAAGTGGCGCCGGCGTTATTCGTGTCCTTGTGCATCATCACCTTAAGTTTTGTGCCGGTGCTCAGCTTGGGTGGGCAGGAAGGCAAGTTATTCGCTCCTTTGGCCTGGACCAAAACCTTTGCCATGGCCGCCGCTGCTTTGCTGGCGGTGACCTTGGTGCCTGTACTCATGGGCCTGATTGTTCGGGGGCGGCCGCCGAAGGCTGCGGCCAACCCGCTGAATCGCTGGAGTGCATCGCTTTATCAGCCACTGCTCCAATGGAGTGTGCGCCACCCACGCAGCGTGGTGTTCGCGAGCGCATTGCTCGCGTTGACGGCGCTATGGCCGGCCAGTCAGTTAGGCAGGGAGTTCATGCCGCCCTTGGATGAGGGCGACTGGATGTATATGCCCACGACGCGGCCGGGTATTTCGGTGGGCAAGGCCCGCGAGTTATTGCAGCAAACCAACCGGCTCATTGCCTCAGTACCAGAGGTGGAGACGGCATTTGGCAAAGTCGGCCGCGCCCAAACCGCGACCGACCCAGCGCCGCTGACCATGATTGAAACCACAATTCGGTTTAAGCCGCCAGAGCAATGGCGTGACGGTCTGAGCTTGGAGGATATTCGCCAAGACATCCGCGAGCGTGTGCAAGTGCCAGGCCTTAGTCCCGCCTGGGTCATGCCTATTCGCACCCGTATCGATATGCTGTCCACCGGGGTCAAAACGTCACTGGGCTTACGTATTAGCGGCCCGGAACTAAAGACCATTCAAAGCCTGGGTCGTCAGGCTGAAGAGATTCTGGCTGCTCTACCGCAGACAGCCAGCGCCTATGCTGAGCAAGTTGTGGGTGGGCGCTATGTGGATATTCGACCCGACCGCGACGCTTTGGCCCGCTTCGGCTTGAGTATGGGCCAGGCTCAGCAGCTCATCCGCGCCGCTGTGGGCGGAGTGATCGTCGGGCAGAGCGTGCAGGGGCGAGAGCGGTTCCCGATTCAGCTGCGCTATCCCGCACATTGGCGTGAGAATCCTCAGGCCTTAGGCGAGTTACCGCTGCGAACTCCGCTAGGCCAGAACATTCGTTTGCAGCAGCTCGCGCAGATTGAACTGCGCTCCGGTGCGCCCATGATCAAAAGTGAGAATGCGCGTCTGGGCGGGTGGGTATTGATCGAACCGCGTGGCAGTGACATCGCGGGCTATGTGCGCACCGCGCAAACGGCTCTGCAACGGCAGTTAGATCTACCCTCTGGTTACAGCATGGACTGGGTGGGGCAGTACCAGTCCCTGCAAAGTGCGCAGCGGCGCTTGTCGCTGGTTATTCCGCTCACGCTAGTGCTGATTGCGGCGTTGCTCTATGCCTTGTTTCGCCGCGCGACGCCCGTGGTGGTCTTGCTGGCGACATTGCCTGTGGCAGCAGCTGGGGGCGTATGGCTGCTGTGGTGGTTGGACTACGCGTTATCGGTGGCGGTTGCCGTGGGCTTAATTGCTCTAGCCGGGGTGGCGATTGAGATTGGCGTGGTGATGTGGACCTATTTGGAAAACGATCAACGGCAAGCCCCACAGGCGACCTCCGCAGCCGAGCTAAATAGGCTGATTACCCACGCTGCGCAGCGCCGCCTCCGACCGGTGCTGATGACCGGGCTGGCGACCATCGCCGGCTTGCTGCCCATCATGGTTTCCAGCGGAACAGGCGCCGAGGTAATGCAAAGGATTGCGGCCCCCATGGTGGGCGGTATGGCAAGCACCATGTTGCTGGTTTTGGTGGTACTGCCCGCGGTTTTTGCCTGGTTAGCTCCGCGCCCCAACTGAGCCGTTACAGACAAGGCTTGGGGCGTCGCGCCAAACTCTGTATTGGGCGTCAAGCTGCATCGGAGGACTTGGTCTTGAGCATGCCCGGCGCAGTATGTTGTCGTTGCCTTGAATATCGCGATGCATCTAGCATCATAGTAAACAGAGGGTTTAATATGAATTCCCACGCTGTGCACATTAAAGCCAGCAATGAATAACCCAAGAAATAATGATTCTGGCCGGGCCGGCGTATACCAGCGTCAGCTATCGGGCTACCGGGCGTTCATGCCCGCCAAACTACCACCTGACCCACCCGTGGAGTTGGCTGGCGAATTGCAGTCGCTACTATCGCAGGCCGACCGAGCGCTCGGCCGGCTGGACGGTTCGGTTCAGACCCTACCTAACCCAGATCTCTTTGTGATGATGTATGTGCGCAAAGAGGCAGTACTCTCAAGCCAAATTGAGGGTACGCAGAGTTCGCTACATGATGTTTTGGCAGCGGAAGCGAAAATGTTGTCGAGCGCGCCGCACAGCGATGTAGACGAAGTATTCAACTACATTTCTGCGATGAATTACGGGCTGGAACGTCTTGCAAGCTTGCCTGTGTCGACCAGGCTCATACGCGAAATTCACGAACGCCTGTTGTCCGGTGTCCGAGGTCATCACCTTACGCCCGGCGAAACACGCACGACTCAGAATTGGATTGGGCCGGGCGGTTGTACCCTGAGTGAAGCGGGGTTTGTCCCTCCACCGCCGCACGAAGTCCCCGCGTTGCTGAGCGATTTGGAAAAATTTATCCATACCGATACTTCATTACCGTTACTCATTCGGGTTGGACTGGTGCACGCTCAGTTTGAGACCATCCACCCTTTCCTTGATGGCAATGGGCGTGTGGGACGCCTACTCATAACATTCTTGCTCTGCGAAAAGAAGGTATTGCTTAAGCCGGTGCTTTACCTATCGCATTTCTTCAAACGAAATCGCAGTTCGTATTACGAGCACTTGCAGGCAGTCAGGGACCATGGTGCATGGGAGGCATGGCTCCGCTTCTTCTTGCGCGGCGTGCTGGAAGTGAGCAAGGAAGCAACGGATACCGCACGGGTCATCTTGGCGCTGCGTGAACAGCATCGTCAGCTCATTACTGACCATTTCGGGAGAGCGGCCGCCAATGGACATCGTGTACTTGAATATCTGTACCAGCGTCCGATCGTGTCAGTTGCCGAGATTCAGACGCTCATTGGCACCAGCTACCCTGCTGCGAACAACCTCGTCAATCTGTTCGATCAGCACAGTATCCTGCGTGAGGTGACCGGTCAGAAGCGGAATCGAAAGTTTCTTTACCAAAGCTATTTCCGGTTATTTCAGGATGGACCAACGCAGGAACAAACCTAATAAGCGGGTTGTATTCGGTGATGTGCTCTAAGCGTCCCGATTCGCTACAGAGCCTTTTCGCCTGCTATGTCAGAGCACTTGGTGCTCGGGATATGCGGCACGGGCGTTTCGTCTTCCGCATAGAGCCTGGAGCGTGTCAGGAACCGCTTGCCGCTTCCGTTCTCCAAGGAGAACATGCCGCCTTGGCCTGGCACCACGTCGATGATGAGTTGGGTGTGTTGCCAATATTCGAACTGGGGGCCGGAAATGTAGAAGGGCACATCATTCAGTGAGCCCAGGTACACATCGCCTTGGCTCACTTTGAACTCGGATGCGGGAAAGCACATGGGGGCGGAACCGTCACAACAGCCGCCAGATTGGTGAAACAGAATGTCACCATGTTTTTGGCGTAGCTCCTGGATGAGCTGCAAAGCCACGGTAGTAGCCTTTACGCGGGGAACTTCGTTCATGGGTCAGGATCCTGGCTGAGAAAAAAATGGCCAGCCATCCGCTGTGGATGGCCGGCCAACCGTCTTCTTGAGGACAACGGTATGAGACTCGGTCGGCGGTTAGCGCCCGCCCTACTGCACGGGCGCTAACCAAGCTGCCACATCAATGCGTCAGCGTCGGCCTTAGAAAAAGCCCAGGGCGTTGGGGCTGTAGCTCACCAGCATGTTTTTGGTTTGCTGGTAGTGGTCCAGCATCATGCGGTGGGTTTCGCGGCCAATGCCTGACTGTTTGTATCCACCGAAGGCCGCATGTGCGGGGTACAGGTGGTAACAGTTGGTCCAGACCCGACCGGCTTGGATGCCGCGGCCGAACTTGAAGCAGCGGTTGGCGTCGCGGCTCCATACCCCGGCACCGAGGCCATAGAGCGTGTCATTGGCAATAGACAGTGCTTCGTCTTCGTCTTTGAATGTGGTCACCGAGACCACCGGGCCAAAGATTTCCTCTTGGAAGACGCGCATTTTGTTGTGGCCTTCGAAGACGGTGGGCTGCACGTAGTAGCCGCCCTCCATATCGCCACCAAAGCTGGCCCGATCACCGCCTGTGAGCACCTTGGCACCTTCTTGGCGACCAATGTCCATATAGGAGAGGATTTTCTCCAGTTGTTCGCTGGAGGCTTGAGCACCGATCATGGTGTTCATATCCCGCGGGTCGCCCTGCTTGATCTTGTTCACCCGGTCGATGGCCCGCTCCATGAACTGGTCATAAATGGATTCGGCGATCAATGCCCGGCTGGGGCAGGTGCACACTTCACCCTGGTTCAGGGCGAACATGGCGAAACCTTCCAGACATTTGTCGAAATAGGCATCGTCTTCGTTCATGACATCGGCGAAGAAGATATTGGGTGACTTGCCGCCCAGTTCCAGCGTGACCGGGATAATGTTTTCCGCGGCGTATTGCATGATCAGACGCCCGGTCGAGGTCTCGCCGGTGAAGGCGACTTTGGCAATGCGCTTGCTTTGGGCCAAGGGCTTGCCGGCTTCCAAACCAAAGCCGTTGACAATGTTCAGCACGCCTTCGGGCAGTAGATCACCAATGAGTTCAGCCCAGAGTAGGATGGTAGCCGGGGTTTGCTCGGCTGGCTTGAGCACTACGCAGTTGCCGGCAGCCAGGGCGGGGGCCAGCTTCCAGGCGGCCATCAACAGTGGGAAGTTCCAAGGAATGATCTGCCCGACCACGCCCAAAGGCTCGTGGAAGTGGTAGGCCATGGTGTCGGCATCGACTTCGCCAATAGTGCCTTCTTGGGCGCGGATGCAGCCAGCGAAATAGCGGAAATGATCAATGGCCAGCGGCACGTCGGCGGCCGTGGTTTCGCGCAGCGGTTTGCCGTTGTCCCAGGTTTCCGCCAGCGCGATCAAATCCAGATTGGCCTCCATGCGGTCGGCAATCTTGTTCAGAATATTGGCACGTTCGGTGGTGCTGGTCCGGGCCCACTGTTCCCGCACCGCATGGGCGGCGTCCAGGGCACGCTCTACATCATCGGCATTCGAGCGAGCGACTTTGCAGATGGGCTTGCCGGTAATAGGGGAAATGTTGTCGAAGTACTGGCCGCTGGCGGGCTCTTGGAAGCGGCCGCCAATAAAGTTGCCGTACTGAGACTTAAAAGGGGACTGGGCAGCAGCCCCGACGGTAGCAGGTTGGTTCAAGGGATATCTCCTCGGATTGAGTGGCTAGTCCCCTAAAGCAGTGGCCATGCCAACCCGTGCCATCCACTGGTAGGGCTTATAAGCTCATGAATAAAATAAGAAAAATATTATTCCTGCGCTGAAGTATAGATGGTGCTTAAGGCGCAGTCGGTCCCATCTCCGAGGCAGTGTTGTCACCTTGTTTCAGCTCTGACACAACTACGGCTGATAGCCAAAGAGGAGCGCCGCACGATTCTGAATGAACTAGCGAAAACCACCACTACCGCCAGCTGTTATGCGACCAAAGTGGCAATGATGAAAGGCAGGGAAGCGGGCACTGGGTTGCGCTTGAACCATCTGCTCTGGGTCATGCCTGATGTCGCTGAGGGAGGTGTGCCGGCTGCGGGCCGATGTGTGTCAGCCTCGGTACAGAGGCCGCCGAGGTTGAGCCTTCACAATGGCGTGTGGCCGGCTCATCTAACTGGCAACTCCTTGGGCCTAGGGCATTCCTGAACTAAGCGCGATGGGCCGCAGAAGATCGGTGCGGTTTTTGCTGTGCCAGAGCTATGGATAGGAGACATACGCTGTGGAGCCTGCTGCTCGGCAGCTTCATTCCCTGCGCGGTACTGGCGTCGCCATGTGCGCCGGTGGACCGCCACATGACAGCGCTAGCCTTGAGCTGCGAGGGTTGCCATGGTCGTGGAGGGCATAGTATTGGCCCCATCCCCAGTCTTGCCGGACAACCGGTGGAAGAGCTAGAACACGCCCTGCTCGCCTTCCAGGATGCGCCCGCACCGCAGGATTTGATGCCAAGGCTGCTGCAAAACGTGCCGCCGGCCACCTTACGCCTCTGGGCCTGCTACTTCAGTCAGCAACAGTGATGCGGCGGCGCAATCTCCTCGCGGCACTGGGCGTTACTGCCCTGAGTCACCCCTTAGCAGCCGCGCTTCGTCCAGCTGCTGAGCGCGTGGTCATCGTAGGAGCGGGTTTTGGCGGGGCCAATTGCGCGCGAGTCTTACGTCAGCTTGCGCCGACGTTAAATATCACATTGATTGACGCGCGCTCTCAGTTTTATACCGGCCCCTTCACCAATCTCGCCATCGCCGGTCATTGGGCATTGCAGCGTATTCGTTTTTCCACAGCGCAGATTGCGCAGGCTCATGGCGTACGCTGGCGGCCGGGTGAGGTGCTCGACATCGACCCCGTGCGCCGCCGAGTGCGCATGGCGGACGGGGAGACGATAGAGGCGGAACGGATCGTGCTCGCACCCGGTGTGCGTATGCGCTACGCCGATGTTGAAGGTCTGAATACACGCAATAGTGCGCAGGTGCCGCATGCTTGGTTAGGCGATGCTCAGTTGCCAGCCTTGCGGCGACGCTTGGCTGCTTTGAAGGACGGAGCCACAGTCGCGATTAGCGCACCGGCGGGCCGATACCGGTGCCCGCCTGGCCCCTATGAGCGCGCTGGGTTGGTGGCCTGGGCACTTCAGCAACGGGGCCGTCGCTCTAAAGTTCTCATCCTGGATGCCAAGGATGACTTCACCAAACGTGGCCCTATACAGGCGGCTTGGTCCTCGTTGTATCCGGGCATGGTCGAATGGGTGCCGCGTCAAGCTGGCGGCGCTGTGAGTGGTGTGGATACTTCCCAGCAGCAGTTGCATCTGAAGGGCGGCGAGTCTGTACGCGCTGATCTGATTAGCCTCATACCACCCCAAGAGGCTGCAGCAATAGCGCATCAAGCGGACCTTGTGGATGCGAGTGGTTGGTGTCCAGTAGAGCCTGTGGGCTTCGAGTCTCGGCGCTACGCCGGTGTCCATGTCATTGGCGATGCAGCGGATGTGCAGCCCATGCCCAAATCGGCATATGCCGCTGGTGCCCAAGGCAAGCTTTGCGCTCTGGCCATTGTGGCGGATTTGCAGGGTTTGGCCCGCCCCCAAGGGCTGCTGACCAACACCTGCTATAGCCTGCTAGCACCGGATTCTGGTGTGTCGATCAGTGCGAGTTATGCCGTTGTTGAGGGGCGTTTGAATAGTCTGTCCTCCGGCCAGAGCGCCAGCTTTGCAGCGCCTTCGGTGCGCAAACTCGAGGCCGACAATGCCTATGCCTGGTATGCCAACGTGACCAAGGATAGTTTTCAATGATGGGTCAACCACGGCCGTGGAGCCTGAGCTGGTCTCCACCTCCAGGCCTGCTTTGGCAGCAATGGCTGTTGTGGACGGTGATCAGCGGTCTGGGGGTGTATATCGCGCTTCGGCTTGGCGTGCTGAGCAGTGTCTTCGCCGCGGACGGGACAGGTATTTGCATTGGCTTGACCTTGTTGTACGCACTCGCCAGTGCCTATGCCGGGCGGCGCAGTCTGTGGCTGTCCCAGCAGTCGGCTGCAGTCCTGGCGCAATGCTCAGAGGCGCGTTGCCAGGAACGTTTGCGCGGTCCCCATGAGGCTTTATGGTTTGCCAGCGCTATGGCTCTGCGCTTGGGTTTGTTGGGGACTGTCATCGGTTTTATTGCCATGCTGGCGTCGCTGCAAAGTCTGCCGGAGTCCATCGCTGCAATGGCTCCGCAGCTCATCGAGGAGATGGGGCAGGGCATGGCCATTGCCTTAAGCACCACCTTAATCGGCTTGCTGGCGAGTTTGGGCCTGGCTGCGCAGACCTTGCTGCTGGACCGGGCTGCAGAAGAGTTGCTTGCGCGGGCCGCGGAGCTACGCGCATGAGCAGCGGAGGCTTTCGCCGGGACGGGCTGGACCCTTTTACCGATTTGCTCTTTAACGCCTTGCTGGGGATTACGGTGCTGTTTGTCATCGCGCTGCTGGCCATGCAGCCCCCTGCGAAAACGGGTGATGTGCCGGCCAAGGCCGAGCTCATCATTTCCGCCAGCTGGGAGGATGGACGCAGTGAAGACATCGACCTGTGGGTGGCCGGGCCGAATAACACCTTGGTGTGGTTTCGCCAGCCCCAGGCTGGCCTGCTGGCTTTGGACCGCGATGACCGAGGCGAAGAGGGCGATGTTGTCGTTGTTGGCGGCCAGGAGGTGCGCAATCCACTCAATCGTGAGGTGGTGACCCTGCGCGGGCTCGTTCCTGGGGAGTACATCGTGAATGTGCAGTACTACAAGAGTTCCACTGAATTACCCGTGGATGTACGCGTCACCTTAACTAAGGTGAACCCCAGGCTGCAGGTGCTGTTTCATCAAACCCTCGTGTTACAGCAGCCCGGCGATGAGCTCACGGCTGTGCGTTTTGAGCTGGGCGCAAATGGGGATGTGCGCGGCCTTAACCGTATGCAAACGTCTTTAGCGATCGGAGGGCGATCATGACGCTGGCGGTGTTATTACTAAGCCTGAGTTGGATACTGGGGTTGGCCTTGTTGGTGTTACTGGGGGTATTCGGGCCTTGGCCCGCTTGGCTAAAAACTCTCAGTATCGTGACTTTTGCCGGCTTGGGCTTGGCTCAGTTTGAGGGCTGGAGCGCGGTGCGTGGCTGGGCCGTAGATGCTCCTCTGCCACCCCGGTTCATCTTTCATTCGGCGGTGATTCACGAGCCCGGAGCTGGTGCTGAAGGGAGCATATTGCTTTGGCTGAGCGCTTTAGACCTGCGCGGTGAACAGGCTGCGCCAAGGGCCTACAAGCGGCCTTACCGTCGCGCGGACCATCAGGCTCTGGATGCGGCTATTGGACGTATGCGTAATGGGCGCACTCAGTATGGTGAGGCTCTGGCGGAGGCGCAGCTGCTGCAGTTGCCGGACGGGCGCCAACGTGCGCCCACCGCGGCCAGCATACGATTATCCGATCTGCCTCAGCCGGCTCTGCCAGAAAAATGAGCAGGGTTCATCACCTGGGTTTGCTGGGGCTGAGCTTGCTGCTGAGCTGTGCTCAATCGGTGCCGGATGGAGGATCCTATTTCCCTTTGGATGCCGGGCGTCACTGGGAATATCGCAGCACGCTGATAAACCCTTTGCAAACGCAGCAAGGCCTGCTGCGCATAGAGAACATGGGTCTGGTGCCCGATCCGTTTCAGGACGACGCAAAGGCCTACCTGCGACAAACCAGTCAGGGCATGCGCTACTGGCATGTCCGTGATGGGGCCGGCGTGCGCCGCGTGGCCAGCCAAGGCGTAGCCCAGCCTGCGCCGGTGGCCGACAGTGGTCCACGGTGGGTCTTGCCGGCAGAGGCCACAGCACAAGAATGGATGGTGCCCACACGACCATATGCTCTCGAACGTGCTGAGCCTTTTCGGGAGCGCTTCTACGCCGACCCCAGCGCGCAGTTCCCTCTGCATTTTGAAGTGGTCAACCGCAACACCAGCGTGGAGGTCCCTGCGGGCCGCTTTGATCACTGTTGGAAAATCCGCGCTCAGGGAGAACTTGCTGTGCATGCCGACCCCCGTATTGGCGTATCCACGGTGCCGGTCACACAGGAAGAGTGGTACGCACCCGGCGTGGGCCTGGTGAAGCTGGTGCGCCGTGAAGATTTGGACACCACGAATGTGGTGGGCGGGGAGTTTCGCTTAGAGCTTGTGCGTTGGCGGGACTAGCGCAGGCCTAGGCTTGAGTCGCCGTTGGTCTAATGGGGCTGGGCCGGTAATACCGGCAGTACACGCTCCTCCTGCGCCGGGTACAGGTGAGACAGGCTACGGCCAAATTCCTCCTGGAACACCGCCAGGGGACCCAACTGGGTGGGGGCGGGCGTATTGAGGAGTTCGGCCATATCTGCTCCTTGCTCGGCGGATCGTCCCAGTGAGCTTCGCAGCCAGCGAAGATAGTGCGCGGTTTGCCTCTGGGCGCGCTGGTCTGTCACCACCGGTCCATGACCGGGCACCAAGGTTTGGATGGGGAGTTGCTCCAGCTGGGCAAGGCTGCTCAGCCACCGCCGAATATCGGCATTGGGCGTCGTGGGCGTGCGCTCAAAAAACACTAAGTCACCGGCGAACAGTGTCCCGCTGGGTACATCGAAAACGGCCAAGTCACCGTCGGTATGGCCATCCAAGGCGATGAGTTGTATCTCGCGTTCGCCCACCCTGAGACTTTGATTGCCGGCTTCGGTTTGCGGCACCACCGGGTAGGTGCCACGCATCCAGTCTCCCACCATGCGAAAGAGGTTCTCGGTGAGGGTTTCACCCATGGTCGCGATGGTGGTGCGGGTGCTGGCCAGCGCCAGGATAGGCAGGCCGCGGTCTGCCTCACTGAAAGCGGCCGTGCCCAAAAAGTGGTCGGGATGGGCATGGGTGATGATCAGCTGGGCAATGCCGGCCGGGCAGTGCCTCAGAATGTGTGCCCGCATTTGCTGGCCATACAGCTTAGACGGGCCACTATCGATGACCACCGCTCCCTGCGCTGTACAAATGAAGCCGGTGTTTACGATGTTGCCACCGTTGCCGCGGTGGAAGTGTTCTTGTGCCCCGGTGAATACGAAGACTTGATCGGCCACTTCTTGAGCATCAAGCTCGTAGTCCAGCTCTTGCGCGACGGCGACCGCGGTGATTCCCACCAGAGCCGTGAGCAGCAGCATGCGTTGCCAGACGCCGGGCGGCATTAGGGCACCTCCGCGTGGAAACGGTTGCCTTGGGTGTCACGGCCGCTGATATTGATGGCCTGCGCGGTATTGAGATCCAGGGTGAAAATCGGGTCTTCGGAGATAGGCTCGAAGGTTTCCAAGCGGGCCAAAAGCATGCCCTCCTGGGCACTACGGAACTCTGTACGTTCAATAAAAAATGCGGGGATGCCGTCGGCGAGGCCGGTATCCATGGGGTGAATCACCCGGTAGCGCAGCCGCTTTTGGGTTGCTCCGCGCTCCCAGGTCCTCGCAGCCACTTCGGCAAAGCGGTCTTGCCAGCGGCCGCCACCCGTTCCAAAGCTGGGGGCTGTGCAGCCTCCCCCACTCGCCTCCAACCAGGCCCCGCCCACATGCCAGACCCCATCGGCCGTGCGCACGGCAGCGCGTACCGGCGTACCCTGCTGCACCTTGAAGCGAAAACCGATCCTTGGTTCAGCGACCACGGGGTAGTAACGCAGAATGGTGGTAATCGGGTTGAGATCGGCAAACACCAAAATTTCAGTGGGCTCAAGCTCTTGGACCTGAACCATGACTGGTACCTGTAGCGCATCTTCCGCGCTGGCAGGTAGTAGGACCTGAACCCGATTATCGAAACGGACGGTTTGGTCGGCGAAGTAGCGGGCTTGCATCCAACGCCAGCCAGGAGAGTCCAAGGGGTCTACGAGTTCGTTGGCGGCTACCAATCCACTCAGACCCATAGCCACCACCAAGCTCAGCCCCAGTAGCCACATCGGCATGCGGAGCTGCGGCTGGTGACCTGCGCCAGGCGATGTCATTTAGCAGCCTGTAAGGCGTGTTGTGGGCTGCCCCGCTGCAGACCATGATGCGCAAAGATCTGATCTAAGCTGCCGTCGGCGGCCATGTCACTCAAGGCGTCTTGGAGCGCTGAGCGCAGCTCGGGGTTACCGGACTTTATGGCCATGCCTACGTCCCAGGCCGTCCGAAACATACCCACAAACTCTTGTACCGAAAACTCCGCAGCGGCCATGTCATGCATCGCCATGGCGCCTTCGAGTTCGCCCCGCGGGGCCATGACAGCATCTAGCTCTCCGGCCATAAAGGCCTTCACTGCTGCTGCTGTGCTTTCCATACGTTTTGCGCTGGAACGCAGGCGTCCGTTGAAGGCGCCGCTCATGTAGTAGTCACTGATGGAGTCCACCTCCACACCAACTTGGCTCCCCGCCAGGGTCAGGGGTGACTCAGGGACACTGGGATAGCGCTCCGCGTGATAGATCACACCTAGAGTTTCGCGGTGGTAAGCGTTGAATAAATCCACCTTGTCTTGGCGGCGTACATACTCTGGGTCCATGCCGGCATGGAGCATGACATCGGCCACGCCCCCGCCCAAGTAATGCCCCTTCCACACTTGGTTACGCAGGTCGTCGTCCATGTTTTCATCGGCGGTAAAGGGCCGAATGTCCAAGGACAGTTCCATACGCTTGGCCAGCTCTTTGGCAAGGTCCACATCGACGCCGACCAAACGGCGTTTTTGGTTGTGGTAGGAATAGGGTGGGAAGTCGCGGTATACCGCTGCGCGTAGGGTGCCGGTCTCGCGCATCAGCTGCAGCCGATCAGGGCGAGGCTCGTCCTCCTCAGCCGCTGCTACAGGCCAAGTTGTAGCGACCAAGACCATGCCTAGCAGTAGCAGGGCCCAAGCGGACGATAGCCAGAACTCTTGGCGCTTAAAGGTCTTCAACATGGACCGTATCCAGGAAGCTCTTAATGGCCCAGATGGCTTCTTCGCTGAAGGTCTCAGCAAATGGCGGCATATAGGTGACCCCATTGCGCACCACGCCGTTGTTAACCCGCATGTGGAAGTATTCATCGGTTTCTCCGTCCGGTGGTAACAGGCGAAGGTCCGGGGCAATCCCGCCTGAGACGGCTCCAAGGCCGTGGCAGCGAGCGCAGTTTTGGTTATAAGCCGAGGCGCCCACTTCCGCCGCTTTGGCGTGTACGTCCGGGTCACCGCGGTAGGGGTTCTCGTACAGAACTTCGCCGTTTAAGGCGGGGAGGTCCTTGGTATTCACCGATTGCGGCGTGACGTCGCCATGCGCGGATAGAACCCCACTGACTGCGAGCAGGCCGCCCGCCGTGAGGCCTAGCAACCAAGGTGTGAGTGAAGAATGAGACATGTTGTGTGCTCCTACTGCGGTTTTAGCGAAGGAAAGCAGTGACGGCTCGCGCAGTACGAGCCGCCACTGCGGCACCGGGTTAGCGGTGAAGTTTGAACACCCAGAGCATTCCGCCCTGGCTGATGTCTTTGACGGCCTTGGCAACCTCACCGCCCCACAGCGGCACAGCGCCACCCCAACCGGAAACCACGGAGACGTACTGTTCCCCGTCCATTTCCCAGGTGGTGGGTTGACCAACGACGCCGGAGCCGGTTTGGAAGGCCCATAGCTCGTCGCCGGTTTTGGCATCAAAGGCCTTGAGGAAACCCTCCGGAGTTCCGGTGAAGACCAAGTTCCCCGCCGTGCTCATGACGCCACCCCAGAGCGGCGCTGGGTTTTTGTATTCCCAGACGATCTTCCCGGTTTTGGGATCGATGGCCCGTAGCGCGCCGATGTAGTCCTCGTAGAGGGGCTGGATGTTGAAGCCGGCCCCTAAGTAAGCCGCACCTTTCTTATAGGTGATGGGCTCATTCCAAATGTCCATGCCCCACTCGTTGGCCGGTACATAGAAGTAGCCGGTGTCTTGGTTATAGGCCATGGGCATCCAATTCTTTCCACCCAGGAAGCTGGGCGCCGAAAACACCGATTTACCTTTGTCGCCTTCGGTTTCGGCAGGGTTACCAGGGCGGTTGTTCTCGGTTTCGATGGGCCGCCCGGTTTTCAGGTCGACGCCACTGGCCCAGGTTTGGCGAGTGACGAAGGGCGTTGCACTAATCAGTTCGCCATTCGTCCGGTCCAGCACATAGAAGAAGCCATTGCGATCGGCTTTGGCGCCGGCTTTGACTTTGCGCCAGCCTTTGCGCATATCAAACGGAATAAATTCGTTTACGCCGTCGAAGTCCCAATGGTCGTTAGGCGTGGATTGGTAGTGCCAAGCGATTTTCCCGGTTTCAGGATTGATGGCCACCGTGGAGGTGGAATACAAGTTGTCACCAGGACGTAGGTGAGCGTTCCACGGTGCCGGATTACCGGTGCCGCAGTACACCAAATTGACGTCATCGGAGTAGGTACAACCCAACCACGTTGCGGCGCCGCCAAACTTCCACATATCGCCAGGCCAGGTGGCGTTGGTCTCGCCTGTTATTCCGTTTTCTTTGCCATTCAGGTAACCCATATGGCCTTCGACGGTGGGTCGAGTCCAGACCAACTCCCCTGTTTTGGCGTCGCGGGCGTCAACGCGGCCCACGATTCCGAATTCACCACCGGAGACCCCCGTGATGACCATGCCGTTGACGATCAGCGGAGCAGCGGTATAGCTGTAGCCGGCTTTGTAATCACCCAGCCGCTCTTTCCAAACCACCTTGCCGGTATCTTGATGCAGAGCGACGAGTTTGGCGTCTAAAGTGCCGAAGATCACCAGATCGTCGTAGAGGGCAGCGCCCCGGTTAATCACGTCACAGCAAGGCATGATGCCGTCGGGTAGGCGGGCCTCGTAGGCCCAAAGGCGCTCGCCGGTGCGTGCGTCTAGCGCCCACATCCGCGAGTAGGACCCCGTCACAAAGATCTTGCCGTTGTACATCAAGGGCTGCGCTTCTTGGCCGCGCTGTTTCTCGCCACCAAAGGAGAAGCTCCAGACCGGGACTAGGTCACCGACGGTGCTGCTGTTCACCTGCTTGAGCGGGCTGTAACGTTGGCCGTGCTGACCCATACCCACTGTGACGATGGCATCGGTTTGCTGTTGATCGTTGACGATCATGGCGTCGGTCACGCCGGCAACAGCCTGTGTGCTGCAGACTGCCATCGCCCCCAAAGCTGCGGCAGAGATAAGCCCGTACCGCCATTGGCGTGTCGGGTGCGAGTTGTGATTCATTTGGCTGCTCCTCGTGACAATGTCAAGCCAGTTATATGTGGTGCCCGCAAAACCGGGTCACAGCAGCAAGGTCGCAACCGGCATGCCAACTAATTTCCTGGCTATGAAAAACCTGAGACGCGATAAAAAAGTGCGCGATAACAATTGCTTAGGCTCGTTTTTGCGATGGGGCGGGTCGGCGATTAGCTCGGCTTGTCGGCACTGTTTTCCGGTCGTGTTCCAGGCACGTGACACTGCTGCTTCTGGGCTGACACAAAAAAAGCCGGCCATGTAGGCCGGCTTTTGAGTTGCTGGTGTATCGTCCTAGAGAACAGACGACGCAGAGGAGAACACCCGGGAGGTCCCGGTGTGTCCAACCAGCAGCTATGCAGCTACTGGTGAGACCTGGTTAGAAGCCAACAAAGATGCCGGCATTGATGGTGCTGCTATTGTTTTCGGTGCCGTCATGGCCCTCGGCTGTGACATCCGTGAATTCACCCACCAGCATGACGGCTGGCGTGAGTGAGTGGTAAACGCCGAGGGTGAATTTGGAGTTGCTTTCCACCAAGTTCGACACGGCCTCACCATTGGCCAAATCTAAGTTGGATTGGCCATAGTTCAGGCCCAGTTTGGTGTCACCCAGTTTGTAGGTCACCTGAGCCAAGAAGCCATCCGAGTCGCGTTCGTTGCCAGCGCCATCATCACTGTTGAGCAGCAAGGCTGTGGTGCCCACACCTGAGCCCATGTAATAAAAGGCCATCAACTCCAGATCGCCCATGGTGTATTTGCCGCCTAAATCAAATGCTGTGGTGTCGAAGTCCTCAGCATCCGTTGGCCCTTCATTGGTCTGGCTTAAAAAACTGGCCGAGAGGTAGAGATCGCCTTGGGTGTAGGCCAGTTTGCCGTGAAATCCGGGCGTGGCCTCTGGCACTGGCGTGTTGCCATTCAAAGGCTCCAGTGGGTCGAAGATACCCAGAGTCACTTTCAGGCCAGCGAAGTCTGGCGTGGTGTAGTTAATTTGCGAGAGTGTGTCGGTATAGATGTAACCCAAACCGATTGAGCCCAGGGTGGTGTTTGCCGGTGTGCCGCCCGCCGCTGCGCCCGGAGCGCCTACGCCGGGAATGCTCATGTCATTGATAATGGCGTCGAAGCCAAACAGGCCGAAGTTCCGCCCGGCGGAGATGCTGCCCACATATTCATTGCCGACCGTCACAAAGACTTGGCGCACATCCAGCCCGGTGGTGCCCAGCCCAGTATTTGCCAAGCCCGGACCATCTTGTTGCAGGTTGGGACTGCCCCCATCGTTGGTAGAAATACCAGGCCAAAAGCCGAAGGTGGCAGAAATGTCATAGCCGTTTTGGAAGGTGCTGACGCCAAAAATCAGGGCGGCTGGCAGTAGGCCATTGCTCACGGTGGAGGTCGTGTCCTCCCCGGCACTCCCAATACAGGCCAGACCTCCGGCCACAGCCGCTGTGCCTTCATCATCACAGCTGGACATAATCAGGTTGGCATTGATGTGCCCATTTGCGGTGAGTTTCCAATCCCCTGCACTGAGCTCCACGCCCTGAGCCAGTGGGCTCAATAGGCTGAGACCCAGGCCGCCAACGCAAGCCAAGTTGCTGATCGTTTTCTTCATGATTTATTTGCTCCTCGTAAATCGGTAGTCCGGTGACGCAGGTCTGCGTAGGCCGGGCGACGCCCCCAAAAGCTGGATTGATGGGTGTTCGCAACCCAAGCAACCGACGGTCGTCAGCGATCTACAGCGCAAGCTATATGCCAGCTGGGCTACAGGGATAAATGCCCATTAAATCAGTGGGTTGAGGGTGGTATGCAGACCTGGTGGCTGGCTCCTGCAGATGGGACGTGCAGCATGTGACACAGCTTGCGCAGAGCGTGTACCGAGTGGGTGACAGACCTAGGAGCAGTGAGCAGCGGCGTAGAATGTGCCGCCCCAGTGCGCATTCCAAGCTATGCGCCTGCTGAAGAGTTGTGGACCCGGGCCTGCAGCTCATGCGACCCAGCCATGGGGGTGGACCGGAAGGCCGGCCTAGAGCTCCAGCGGACCTCTGCGACAGAGCGAGTGGCTCAACCCGATCTATCGAGGGATGGCAATGCGCAGGCGAGTGCCGCCCGCAGCGCTTCGCGCCCAGCGCAGGTCGGCGTCAATATCTTGGGCGCGTTGACGCATGCTGGCGGTGCCCAGGCCCTGTTGCGCGTCATTCCCCTGGTAGCCAACTCCATCATCTTCAATGGTGAGGCACCAGCCGGCGGACTCCGGTGCCAGTTGCACCTGGACGCAGGTGGCCTGAGCATGCTTGGCCGCATTGCTCAGAGCTTCCTGGGCAATACCATAAAGTTGAACGGCAACCGCTGCGGGTAGGTTGTCGCAGCGATGATCAATGCGCTGCTCCAAAGTCCACCCCGCAGCGCTGGCTTGCCACTGCTGGCATAGCTGTTCCAGGGCCTGGTGTAGAGGAGCGCCAAGGCAGGGCCGATGCAATTGTCGGGATAACTGCCGGGTGTGTTCATGGAGCTGCCGAGTGTGGCTGCGAATTCTCTGCAGACCCTCTCGCCACTGTGGGTTTTGGGCTTGCGGTTGTAGGGCTGCCGTTTCTACTTCAATGGCGGCGATCCATTGGCCGGCTTGGTCATGTAAGTCACGCGCCCAGCGTTCGCGATCGGCTTGATGGTCGTCCAGGCAACGCTGCAGTAAGGCATGGTGGTCTTCGCGGGCAGCATTGAGGCGCTGCTGTAGGGCGTTGATCCCGGCGGCGATAGGCTGTAACTCCGTGGGATAGTTTGCGGGGTTGCCCGCACTGTTGAGGCCGGCATCTGCATTGCGTAGCTGCTGGCTGAGGTGCGCAATGGGGCGCAGGCTACGCTGCACCAAGGCGCTAACCAGCCACACGGTGACGAGGCCAAAGCCGGTCAGGATGAGCAGTAGACCGCGCACCTCGCGCCAGGCTTCCTCTAATTCCGGACCCACCTGCGGCAACAAACGCATTTCAAATCCATTGACGATCGTGTGGTAATCGCCAAGGCCATCATGCAGGCCACGTTGAAACCAACGCGGCACATGCGCGTTGCGGGTTTGGCAGGTGTCTTCGCGTAAGGCGGCGCCCGTAGGCCGCCATTGCCAGCAAACATGCCGGCTGGCCGCGAATGTACGCGTGAGTTGGTGCAAGGCTTGCGGTAGCTGGTCCGGGTTTGTCTCCGCCAACTGGCCGCGCAGAATCTCCTCACCCACCTGCAGCGCGCTACTCACCTCTGTGTGTACGGCCCGGCGCGCCTGTTCCACCACCAAGACGGCTGCCGTGGCGAGGCTCAACCCAAGCAGCAGGGTCAGGCCTAGGGTCAGTCGGGTGCGCAGGCCCAGCCGGGCCCAGAGTCGCCGCATTGTTTAGTGCCGAGGTAGCAGCCCCTGGCGCAGCGCCAGGTGCGCAAGAGCGGCATCAGTGACCACGCCCAGTTTGGAGCGAATACGGCAGCCGTAATTGGCCACCGTTTTGCCAGACAGATTCAGGCTGGCTGCAATTTGCCCTGGGCTGGTACCGGCGGCGAGTTGGCGAAAAATCTCGAACTCGCGCTCGGACAGCATCTCTGCAGGTGTTGTGTCGCTGGACGCCTCCGTGGCCATGAGCGGGTCCATAAAACGCTCTCCGGCTGCGATCGTTTGAATAGCCTCCAGTAACACCTCTGGTGCACTGCGCTTGCAAACATAGCCCATTACTCCGGCCTCCAAGGCCCGCCGAAGGTACTCGGCCTGGTCGTGCATGGAAAAGGCCAAAGTCGAAATTCTGGGGTTGCGCTGCTGCATCCGGCGCAGCACCTCAAGCCCGCTCATATCCGGTAATTGCAGGTCCATCACGACCACATCAAAGCGGTCCTCTAAAAACAGCGCATAAGCTTCGCGTCCGGTGCCGGCTTCGGCGCAAACCTGCAGATGTGGCGTGGTCGCCATTAAGCGCTTGTAGCCTTCGCGAACCACCGCGTGGTCGTCGACCAGTAGTACCCGGATGCAGTAGCGCGCAGATCCCCTTATGGACTTTGTCATTGTTGTTCTACTCCTCAGTCGCCGCACTGCGGGTGCAGCCTTGACAGCAGATATGCGCAAGGGCAATGCCAGCTTGGACTAAGGGGTCATAGGTGGCTGTGCATAGGCCTTGGCTAGTGACATCACCAGGCCAGCCGCGGTGAACACCCTAGTGCTGAAGCATGCGCAAGATGCTGATTAGAAACACGAAAATCCTATGGGGCATCGGCCATGAGATTTGGTGCGAATTTCGCCACGCGCAGCAACACGGCCGCTGAGGTGCCCCCTTTGGTCACAGTTTGGGTGTGTAGGCGGTGTGTCAGGCCTAAGACATATCGTCACGGCTTACATCGAAGGTCGAATTGCATCTGTTGCCACACAGGCGTAGCTTGATGCACTGGTGGAGAGTGTCTGCACCGGGATAGGTGCAGGTGACGCCCGAGGAGACATGCGGCACATGGCCGCATTGAGGTGATTATGAGCGAGTTACCTGCTAACTCGCGGCACGCACGTGCTGTAATGGAAGTGCTGGGAGGGAACCCGCACACAACGACAGACCACGATCTTCCGGTTGTGAAGTCTTGGCAGCGCTGTGCGGCTGAATTTGATCTACGGCCTGATCATCATTCCGACCCCGATATTTTAGAAAGCCATCGCCTGCGCGAGCGCGTGGAGCGGCTGGATGATCTGGTTGCCGTGGGCCGCGCCGAAATGGACTCTCTCTACGAGCAAATCGCGTCCTCGGGCTACGCTCTGTTACTCACCGACCATACCGGCGTCATTCTCAGTCATAAGGGTGATCCCACCTTAGACCGTGAGTTTGCCCATGCAGGTTTGCGGTTGGGCGCCAACTGGAGTGAGGAGTACGAGGGCACCAACGGGATCGGAACCTGCATTTCCGAGCAGCAGCCGGTCACGATTCACCTGGCCGACCATTACATCAGTCGGCACATTGGTTTGACGTGTTCGGCTGCGCCTATCCGCGATACGGATGGCGACCTCCTCGGAGTATTGGATGCCTCCTGTCTGGGTTGTCACGACTCTAAAGCCAGTCGTGCCCATACGGTAGCCCTGCTCAACATGTCGGCACGACTGATTGAAAAAAGCTTGTTTCAGCGCCGCTACAGCGACCACAGCATTGTTCGCTTTCACAGTCGGCCAGAGTTTGTGAACCTGCTGCACGACGGGGCTATTGCCGTCGATGACAGCGGCCGGATTGCGGCGGCCGACAAAATGGCGGCTGCGTTACTGGCCCTGGATAACCCTGATGATTTGATTGGCCGAGATCTGTGCGATGTGCTGGATCTTGGTACCCACCGCAGCGGCGAGTTTTTGGAGGATGCGGGGCGCAAAGCCATATTGCCTTTACGCAGCCTTCGTCACGGCCGTCGCTACTTCGCTTTTGTTCATCCGGCTCAAAAAACTATGTCTCAGTTGTCACAGCCGTCATTGGCGGCTCCATCACAGAAAGTCATTACCATCGAGCCGGCGGCGCAGGACACCGGGCGTTACCAGAGCCTGCAAGAGCTGGCTGGGAATGATCCTGCCATGGCGCGCAATTTGCGCTGTGGCCAGCGTATCGCTCGGTCGCGTGTCTTTGTGCTGATCCAGGGGCCAACGGGCTCGGGCAAGGAGGCCTTTGCGCGCGCGCTTCATTTGGCCAGTGACCGGGCCGATAAGCCCTTTGTTGCCGTCAACTGCGCCGCAATTCCCGAGTCGCTGATTGAGAGCGAGCTCTTTGGCTATAAGGCCGGTGCATTCACTGGAGCTCGTCGTGAGGGCATGCGCGGCCGTATCCAGCAAGCCAGTGGCGGCACCTTGTTCCTAGACGAAATTGGCGACATGCCCATGCTGCTGCAAACCCGTTTGTTGCGGGTGTTGGAAGAACAAGAGGTCACCCCATTGGGCGGGGAGCAAACCATTAATGTGGATCTACGCGTGATTAGTGCCTCACACAGAAATCTGCGCGACATGATCGAGCGTGGGGAGTTTCGCGAAGATCTGTACTACCGCCTCAATGGCATCACCATGCAGCTACCCTCCTTGCACGAACGGGCTGACCTAGAGCGTTTGATTCGCCAAGCCCTGGCCTTGGAAACAGCCGAAGGGCGCCCTGCCGGCATCGAGCTGAGCGCCATGGAGCGGCTCAAGCAATATCACTGGCCCGGTAATATTCGTGAACTACGCAATGTCATCCGCACTGCGCTAGCCATTAGCGAAGGGGGGGTGATCCGCTTAGATGATTTGCCCCAAGACGTGCTTTACAGCCGTGCTTCGGCAGCACCCGCGTCGCCCAGCCTACCCAGCGCCAATCTTCCGCACCATGGCAACGGCATGCCGATAGAAGATGAAACGGCTTTGGAGGCTGCGGAGCGCGAGGCTCTGCTGCGTACCATTGAAGCGAACCGTTGGAACATGACCAATGCGGCTAAGCAGCTACAGATGAGTCGCAACACTCTTTATCGCAAGCTCAAGCGCCACGGCATTTCTCCGGAGTCCCTTCGTGAGGACAGCCTGTACCAGCGCTGAGACAGTCCTGAACGCGAGGCGCGGTGACACCGCAGGGCGGCGTAGGCTGTTGATCCCCAGTAGGGCATATAAAACAGAGGCTTAGCTGTCGCTGTGGCCGTTATTTCGGTTGGCACAGGCCTTGCGACTACAAAGGCGATGCTCCGGCATTGGGGCGCGCAGTCGCTACCGATTTCTTGTTTTCGATTATTGAGGAGATAACCAATGTGGACTAAGCCCAGCTACGTAGATATGCGTTTTGGTATGGAAGTCACCATGTACATTCTCAACCGCTGAGTTGAGCATGGTCGGCGATTGGCGAGGACCCGATCGAGCCCTGAAGGGCTGGGAAGTCGCACAAGCGCGTTAATCGCGATGCCGGCATAAGACTGCGGCGGCTTGGCCGCCGCAATTCCCCCACCCGTTTGCGCCAAAGTAGGCAGGGGCCGGTGTGCCGGCCAAAGCTTCGCTTTGGCTGGTGAAACGAGGAGACCTGATGTCTGCTGCCCTGCGCATCTTGGTTCTGGGTTCCGCGGCTGGCGGCGGCTCGCCGCAGTGGAACTGTCATTGCGCTATGTGCGCGCAACATGATGGCGCCGCGCCTCCCCCCTTTCCCGCCCGTACCCAAAGTTCTATTGCCCTGAACAGTGCCGGGGACGATTGGTTGCTGATCAACGCCTCCCCAGATTTACGTCAGCAGCTCTTGGGCAACCCCGCTATGCGTCCGGCACGCGGTGTGCGAGATTCTGGCGTGCACTCTGTACTGCTGATGGATAGCCAAATCGACCATTGCAGCGGCTTACTGCTGCTGCGGGAGTCGCGCCAACCTATCCGTCTTTATTGCACGCCCCGTGTGCGTGAAGACTTGGAAACCGGTTACCCCGTGCTGCAAATGCTCAAGAGCTATTGCGACGTGGAATTGCGAGAGATTCAGCCGGACGGCCAAGCTTTTGAGGTGGAAGGCTTACCTGACGTACGGCTACGTGCCATTGCCTTGACCAGCAAACCGCCCCCTTATTCACCGCATCGGGCTGCACCAGCGCCTGGCGACAACATTGGTTTACTTGTCACGCATATGCCCACTCTGCGCAGTTTGTTTTACGCGCCTGGACTTGGCGAGATGGAGCCTGTGGTGGCCGACGCCATGGCTCAGGCTGACTGCATGTTGGTCGATGGCACCTGCTGGACCGACGACGAGATGCAGCGTCGCGGCGTGGGCCATAAGTTGGCGCGCGACATGGGGCACCTGCCGCAGTCAGGCCCGGGTGGCATGCGCGAGGTATTGGCGGCCTTCCCTCAAGTTCGCCGAATTCTGATCCACATCAACAACACCAACCCGATTCTCGACCCCTGCTCGGAAGAAGCGCAGTTGCTTCAAGACGAGGGCATCGAAGTGGCAGAGGACGGAATGGAGATCCGCTTATGTTGACGTCCCCCAATGTTTCGGACGCCGGTGGCGATTTGGAAGCACGCCTGCGTGCCCTCGCTCCCCGCTACCATATCAATCATCCCTTCCAGCAAATGATGGCGCGCGGCGAGCTGGATCGCGCGGCGATCCAGGGCTGGGTGCAAAACCGCTATTACTACCAGATTTGCATCCCCCTCAAAGATGCAGCACTGATGGCGAAGTGCCCGGATGTCGCGGTGCGCCGCCAGTGGGTCCAGCGCATTCTGGACCATGATGGGCATGCCGATGACGAAGGGGGTATTGAGTGTTGGACGCGGCTGGGCATGGCCTGTGGCCTCAGCCGCGAGCAAGTGGAGTCACAAGAGGGGGTATTGCCAGGAGTGCGCTTCGCGGTGGACGCTTATGTGAATTTCGTGCGGCAGGCGGACTGGCACGAGGGTGTGGCGTCATCCCTGACCGAGCTCTTCGCCCCGACCATTCACCGCGCCCGGCTGGATGAGTGGCCACGGCATTACCCCTGGATTGAAGCCAGCGGTTTGGATTATTTTCGCAAGCGCTTGAAGGAAGCCCATCGCGATGTGGAGCATGGGCTTGCCCTCACCCTGGATTACTTCCGCAGCCCCCAGGCGCAGGACCGAGTCGTGGAGATCGTGCGCTTTAAGCAAGACGTGCTGTGGAGCATGTTGGACGCCATGTACTTGCGCTACGTGCTCAACGCCCCCTCAGCCGACCGGCAGATGGAGCAAGCCGCATGACTGCTCTTGCCCAACCCTGGGCTGAGGGAACCAAACTACGTTTGGCACCCAGCATGCGCTTGCAGTGGGAGCAAGCCCAGGAGTGCCATGTGCTGCTCTACCCTGAGGGCATGGTGCAACTCAATACCAGTGCCGCCGCCATACTGGAACTGTGTGACGGTACCCGCGATGTGGAGGCCATCGTCGCCGATTTGCATGCGAAATACCCACAAGCTGGTGATTTGAGCCAGGATGTGTGCGAGTTCTTCGAGGTGGCTGCCGCGCAGGGTTGGGTTCGTGCCGCCTAAGGCGGGCCAAGTTGGTCCGCCACTCTGGTTGCTGGCCGAGCTCAGCTATGCCTGCCCGCTGCAATGTCCCTACTGCAGTAATCCTGTGGACTACGCAAGTGCCGGCGCGGAGCTGAGCACCGCCGAGTGGTCCGAAGTCTTCACCCAGGCTCGTGCCTTGGGCGCTTTGCAACTGGGTTTGTCTGGCGGCGAACCTTTGGTGCGTGATGACCTAGACGACCTAGCCGCGAAGGCCCGCGAGCTGGGGTACTACTCCAACCTAATTACTTCCGGCTACAACCTGGATGCCGCCCGTGTTCGTGCTTTGAAACAGGCCGGTGTTGACCATATTCAGCTCAGCTTCCAGGCCCCTGAAGGCCAGCTTAACGATCTCATTGCCGGCACCCGCACCTATGCACATAAGCTGGATATGGGCCGCGCCATTAAATCAGCGGGTTTTCCCATGGTGCTGTGTTTCGTGGTGTATAGAGACAACATTGGCCAAATTCCGCAGATGCTGGAGCTGGCCCAAGAGTTAGAGGCCGATTATGTGGAGCTGGCAACCACCCAATACTACGGCTGGGCCCACTTGAACCGGGATCGCTTGCTCCCCAGCTTGGAGCAAGTTCGTACAGCGGAAGCTGAAGTGGGCGCATGGAGGGCCCGCCACCAAAACGGCATGAAAATTTTCTTTGTGGTCCCCGACTACTATGAGTCTCGCCCCAAGCCCTGCATGAACGGCTGGGGCGCCACATTCTTGACAGTCACCGCAGATGGTATTGCCTTACCCTGTCATGCGGCTCGCCAACTACCTGGTATGCAGTTTCCGGATTTGCGCCGCGATCACGTTGCCTGGGCTTGGCAGGAGTCCTCCGCCTTTAACCGCTTTCGCGGCTTTGACTGGATGCAAGAACCTTGTCGTTCCTGCGACGAGAAGCACAAAGATTTCGGTGGCTGCCGCTGCCAGGCATTTATGTTCACCGGTGACCCCGCGGCAGCTGATCCTGTGTGTAGCAAATCTCCGCATCGGCCTTTGGTGGATAAGGCCATTAGCGACGCGGCCCGGCCTACGGAAAAGCCGCTCATCTTTCGGAATCTGAAAAACTCCAAGACTCTATCCAGCCAGTGTTAAACAGCGATGATTCATGAGGCTCGTCGTGATTTGCCACGAGTTCATGAAGCGATTCATGTTTGCTTCCAGCGATAGGGCTCTGCAATTCATGGAGCTGCCACGGATGCAGACATATCGACAGATCTTGATGAAGCCTTGTTGCCCTTAGGTGCCAATCACCGCTATGTTGCGCGTAGCAGGAGGGGATAGCATGACTCGAAAAGTGATCGCTATGATTTGTTGTGCGCTTGTGCCGTTGAATGCCTTTGCAGCTGGCGCTGCCAAGTCCGCCGGGCGTGCAGTTGGTCAATTTGGTGCTGGCGTTGGTGAAGGCCTGAGCGAAGGACTGTCGAAGGCTCTAAGCTCCACCCAACCGCAATGGATCACCATCAAACCTCGTTCTAGGGATGAATGCCTTGCCGAGGCCAACGGCGAGGTGAACGTGATCTACATGCGCTGTAGGCATGGCCGACAAGAGCTGGTACGAACCGACGACCGGGGTAATAGGGTCGTGCTCAGTGAGCGACCCATTCCATACCGATAAATCAATGTGGCTCACCGTCTAGCTAGTCGCCGAACTCTTTGGCACAGTCGTCATAACCTGCAAAGGACCAACATAAGTCGATGACTGCAACTTCAATAAACCTGGCACAGGCAATAGCTTTGGGTCCGCCACCACCTGGAAATCTCGCCATCCCCGTGTTCGAACATGGGTCTATGGAGGCGGAGCTATACATGCCCGTCGAGCGCGATCGGCAAAGCCCCCATGACCGGGATGAGATCTACGTGGTGGCACGCGGGCGAGGCCGGTTCTACAACGGTGAGGCCACAGTGTCGGTGGAGGCCGGGTCTTTTCTATTTGTTCCGGCCGGGGTGGAGCATCGCTTCGAGCAGTTCTCCGAGGATTTCGCGGTATGGGTGTTTTTTTATGGCCCCCAGGGCGGTGAGGCACAGTCTTAACGCGGGCTTGTGTCGAGGTGTTTGCGCGCCTTAGCTGCCGCGGGCGCGCTTTTTGATCACCCCTCTTTGCGGATCAAAACCCCAGCAAGCGGCCAGGAAAAACACCAAAAAGCAGCCGCTTACCACGCTGAGGCTGGTCGTTTGCAGCTGACCATGCACAGCGAAGCGAATCAGCTCCACGGCATGGGTGAGGGGGTTGATGGAGGCCACCCAATACAGCCATTCCGCCCCAGACTCGCGCAGTTTCCACAAGGGGTACAGCGCGGTGGACAAGAAAAACATGGGGAAGATCACGAAGTTCATGGTGCCGGCAAAGTTTTCCAACTGGCGGATGCTGGTTGCCAGCAGCAGCCCCAGGGCCCCCAACATCATGCCGCTAATCATCAACGCCGGGAGCACCTGGAGGTAACCCAGCCAGGGCAGGCCTACACCGAACAGGGCGCAGAGCAACAAGAAGGCGTAGGCCTGGGCCACAGAGAGCACCACGCCACCAAAAAGCTTGCAGGCCAACAACCACCAGCGCGGTAGTGGCGCGGTGAGCAGCAAGCGCATGGTGCCCATTTCGCGATCGTAGACCATGGCCAGGCTGGATTGCATGCCATTAAACAGCAGCACCATGCCGAGTAGGCCAGGGGCGATGTAAACCTGATAGGTCACAAAGCTGGTGTAGGGCTCAATGACAGCCACGCCAAAGACGTTTTGAAAGCCGGCGGCGAAGACCACTAACCATAATGTCGGCCGGACCAGTGATGACAGCAGACGCGAACGCTGCTGGACGAAGCGCAATAATTCGCGGGTGACGACAGCATGCAGAGCCTGCAGGGCGTGGCCGATCATTGGCAGCCTCCTTCATTGTCTGCGGTACCTAAGGTGTCGAGGTTGTTGCGTGGGTGGGCAAAGCCCTCTAGTGGCGCGCTGCTGATGACCCAGTCCGAGGTGGCCAGCAGCAGGGGTTGGCGTAGCTGCCCACTCCAGGGTCGAAAACCCAGTCGGAAGCCCTTAAACCCATCCAGATAAATCTCCTGGCTGCGCAAGAATTGATCGCGTGCCGCAAAGTCGGGGCTAGGGCTACGTTGACTGGCCTCGAGCACGGCTTTGGTCGCCATCCACGCTGCCCAGTCCACGTCGGTGGCCGGCCGATCCAGGGCCTCATGCAGGCGATTATTAAGTTGCTTAGCACCGTAACGCTCCCAGCGCGGATGCCAGGCGCGGGCGGTGAGGCCGGCACTGCCGGCCACCGGTCGTGGGTGTTGGGTGGCATAGGGGGTACGGCGGGCGAACTCACCGCCCGCATCCCAGACCATCACCACATCATGGTCTTTGCCACTGGTGAGCAGTTCTACATTGTTGAGCTCACGGCGGCGCGGGTCATTGCCATACTCAAACACGCGCGTGGCCACCGTTTTGAGCCCGTAACGTTGGGCCGTCGCCTGCCATTGCTGGAGCAAGGAGTGGTCGGTTTGCGCATGGAGCACCAAGATCTTGCGCCAGCGCCGGCTCAGCAGATGTTGAGCCAGGGCATCGCTGCGTTGGCGCGCGGAGGGAATGACGTGCAGCACAGCCGGTTGACACTGGCTTTGGCGCAGAGCCTGATCCTCTGCGCTGATATTGAGCAGGGTCATCCCAGCCGGTATCTCCAGCTTGTGCAGCCACTCTCCAGGAACATCTACCAGTACAAAGCGCCGATTCTGCTGCCGCCACTGCTCCAATAAGGGGGCAAGGTCTGTGGATTGCTGCAGCCGCTGGTGCTCCAGTTGCGCCCTGAGGTTTTGGGCCTGCAGAGCAAAGCGGGCCTCATCCAGGGCCATTTGAGCAGCCGCCAGGGGGCGCCCCCATGGAGCTTGAGGGTAGCGTTGCTCGGTATGGGAGTCGCGGTAGCGGGGGTCGGCCTGCCAGTCCACATAACCCAGAGCCAACTGCGCAGCATGTGCCCAGGGCGGAAAGAACACTAGGCCTAGCAACAGGCCCAAACACAGTGTGCAAGCCATGGCCCCTGTGCTGCCCGGCCAATTCCGAGCCTGCGCGGCGCCTGGCGGGGCGCCGGTCATGGCAGTACCACGATGCTATGCGGGGTGCGTCCGGCGCTGGCTGCAGTAACCAACTTCCAGCGCTCCAAATCCACCCGCGCGACATCGTCCGACAAACCATTACTCACGTAGAGCCAAGGCTGGGTGGGGTGCAAGGCCAACCCCCAGGCCCGCTGCCCGGTGAGCAAATAGTCTTCTACCTGGCGGCTGCGCACATCCACCCGGGCAATATGATTGCTGCGGCCCAATGCCACGTAGGCGGTTTGCTTATCGGCGCTGAGCACCAACCCCACCGGGCCTAAATCTTCGGGGCGAAAGCCTTTGGGTGCAAAGCGAATCCGCTGGACTTCGCGGGCCTGACTCAGGTCGACCACACTGAGATCACCAGAGAGTTCATTGGTCACCCACAGCTCCTTTTCACCAGCACTGAGCGCCATCCGCCGCGGCCGGTTGCCGACGAGGATATTGGCGACGATGGTGTGCGCCGCGGTATCGACCACATGGATCATGTTGGCCACTTCCGATGCCACATAGGCCCGACTGCCATCGGCATTGAGCACAATGCCCTCCGGTTCGGGGCCGGTATCCACCTCGGCTAATACCTCCCCAGATTGGGCATCCAGCAGGCTTATCTGAGCGTCGTCTTCATTACTCACCCACAGCTGGCTCCCATCGGGTGTGAGGGCGAACATTTCGGGGTCGTCCAGGGGATGTAACCGCCGCTGTCTCTGAAGCGTGGCGACGTCAATCACATCGATGCTATCGCCATCGCCGCAGGCGACATACAGCCATCGGCCATCACTGGAAAGCTGCATATCGCGGGGGCGTTCGCTCACCGCGATTTGGCGCAAGGTCTGCAGGTTGTCTGCCTGAAGTACCTGTAAAACATCGTCGCCTTCACTAGAAACAATGATGCGTTCAGCAGCCAGTACCGATGGACTGCAGAGCCAGAGCCCAAGGCTCAGAAGAGTTAAGCGGGACATGGTGTGGCCTGGGTAAGATGTAAAAACACGGATTCCAAATCCTCCTGCTCATGGTCTTGGCAAAGCACTGAGGGAGTGCCGCTGGCGATGATCTGACCGTGATGAAGAATCACTACGCGATCGGCCGCATGGGCCTCCTCCACCAGATGAGTGGCCCACAAAACGCCCAGGCCATCGCGCTGACAGCGTTCGCGGACATCGGCTAATAGGCGCCGTCGTGAGGCTGGGTCTAGGCCGACGGTTGCCTCATCCATCAGCAGTAAGGCTGGGGCATGCAAGAGCGCCCGCACCATTTCCACCCGGCGGCGCATGCCCCCAGACAGGCTGCGCGCCTTGGCATGCGCATGCTCCTCCAATCCGGCCATATGCATAGCCTGGGCAATGGCTGGACCGGCGCGCTTACCCAGCCCATGCAAACGGGCATGAAAGCTCAAGTTGCCCTGAACGCTGAGGTCTAGGTCTAAAGCTGGCTGCTGGAAGACTACACCGATTCGAGCGAGTGCCCGAATGGGCTGGTGGGCCATATCGTGATTGCAGACTATGACCTTGCCTGCGTCGGCTGTGAACAGCCCGCTGAGAATTTGGAACAAGGTGGACTTACCAGCCCCGTTGGGTCCCAATAAGGCAACGAACTCTCCAGGGTGCAGGTTGAGACTCACACCTCTGAGGGCATGCTTGCTGCCATAACTTTTATGCACCTGAGCAATGCTCAGAACGGGGGCATTCATGCGCTTTTCTCCTCACCGGCCAGCAGGCCGGGATGATCGCTGAGTAAATCGCTGTAAACCTGCGCAATGGCGGCTGAATCGGGGTGTCGAGGGCGAGGCAGGTCAATCTCAATCTCGCGCAGCACCTGACCATGACGCGACAAGAACACAATGCTGTCGGCCAAGCTCAAGGCTTCGCGCAGGTCATGCGTCACCAGCAATATGCCGGCTTCGGTGCGTTGCCATAGGCTGAGCAACACCTGGTGCAGAGCCTGGGCCGCTGGGGCGTCCAGGGAGGCGAAGGGCTCGTCCAAGAGTAGCCAGCTCGGGTTCAAAAGGCAGGCCCTCGCCAAGGCGACACGCCGCTGCATGCCACCGGAAAGCTGGCTGGGGAATTGGTGCTGGCAGCCGCCCAGGCCTACGGCCTCCAGCAGAGTCTGCACGCGATGCTGATCCGGTTGGGGCTGGACCAAGAGTAGGTTCTGGGCCACTGTCAGCCAAGGCATTAAGCGTGGGTCTTGGAACACAAAACCCACATCCTTTGGGCGAGCTTGAGTGTTTCCCCAAAGCAGGCGACCTGCGAAGTCGTTATCCAGGCCCGCCAGAATATGTAACAAGGTGGACTTGCCCACGCCGGACGGACCGACGATCGCGACAAAACGACCGGGCTCCAGGTCTAATTGCAGGTTGGGCAGCAGGCGCGGCCCCTGGGGGCTGTGCTGCTTAGCGTGAATGCGGATTTGCCAATGGTTCATGGTCGCCACCTGTTGAAGCGACGCTCGGCCGGGCGCAGGATCAAAGCTTCCAGGCTGATGACGACCAGGGCGAAGGCGAGGGTATAGGCCAGCACCCCAGCGATATCGAAGTAGTGGAAATAGCTAGACAGCTGGAATCCCACCCCGTTGGGTCGGCCCATTAACTCCACGACCAGCACAATTTTCCAAATTAAGGCCAAGCCAGAGCGTGCTGCCACCAACATGTATGGCACCAACTGCGGTAGCACCACTCGGCCTAATCGTCGCAGCGGCGGGAGCTGGTACACGGCGGCCACTTCGAGCAATTTACGATCAAGCGCTCGTGTTCCCTCGCGCAAGGTCACCACTACGGTAGGAATCTTGTTCAAGGCCACGGCGAGTATGGCAGCCAAGTCGGAGAGTCCAAACCACACATAACACAGGATCATGGTGACCAAAGCCGGCAAGTTCAGGCTCAGTACAAGTAGGCCATCTAAAGCCGCGTTGAGGCGTGCCGAGCGGCCCATGGCCATGCCGAGGGCGCAGCCTAGGCCCATCGCCAGCACAAAGGCGCTGCCCACCCTGGCCAGAGTGGCACCGAGGTGGAAGAGCAGCTCTCCGTGCAGGGTTTCCCGTAGCAACACCTGCAGCACCTGCGCCGGGCCCGGTAATAAGGGGTCTTGCAGTAGCCACGCCGACAATTGCCACGCAGCAACTAGGCCTAGCCAGCCAAGCCAATGCCAGCGCCGCTCGGCAGTGGTACTTAGAGAGCCTGCGCTTAAGGTGTGGTGGGCGGTGTCCAGAAGACCCCCTCGCTGAGTGTGGGGCTGCGTCCAACCAGGGCGGGGCCACCCAGCTTGGCCAAGCGCGCATAAAGAGCAGCGGCTTCGCTGCGATTCACCTGCATGTTGGGCTCTGGGATGCCCTCGCGATAGGCGTCGCGTAGGGCCTCAAAGGTGGCTTGGTCCGGGGCTTTCATCTGCGGGCGTAGCCGCTGCCATTCGGCATCGCTGCTGCGGAGGATGTTTTTAGCGGCTTGAGAGGCCGCTAAAAAACCGCGCAGGGCGGCAGGCTGCTCACGCGCAAAGTCCTCCGCAAAGACCCAGCCTAGGAGTGGCAGGGGTTCATGGACCTCCAGAGCGCTAAGCATTTGCTCCACCCGCAGGACCGGCTGGTGTCCAGCAGCAATGAGGCGGGTGTTGAAGTGCCAGAAGTTGAGCACGGCATCAAGTCGTCCTCGGCTGAGCAACTGATTCAGCGTTGGCGGTGCGGCGAATTCCAGTTCGGTGCTGTCGCGCAGCCTGATGCCATGCTCCTGTTGCGCATAGGCCTGCAGCAGCAGCCAGCTTTTATCGGTGGGGCCTCCGCCGATACCCAGACGCAGTCCTCTTAAGTCGCGAAGGTCTGCAAAATGTCGATCCTTATGCATGACAAGTGCGCCCGTGGCGAGGGTATGCGCGACGAATTGGTAGGCTCGGCCGCTGCCGCGTTGACGCGAGACCCAGAACCAATTGCTCACCACCACATCTGCGGCCCCCCCTTGCAAAGCAATGGTGGACGCGTCGTTATTGGCGACGGGGATATGGACCAACTCGACTCCGTAGCGTTGGGGCAGTTGATGATGCTGCAGAGTGTTGATTTCCCAGGCCACAGTGCCAAAGCTCAGTGTGGCCACGCGCACTTGTGGCAAATCAGCCGCCTGGGCTGTGGGCCAGCAGCTTAGGGCCAATGCCAGTGGCCCCAGAGCGATGCCGAACCAGCGGCAAAGCCGCCTTAAGGGTGGGCTCATGTGTCTCCTCGAACTGCGCCTTCGCGCTAGATACTCCTTCCCAACCGCAAGTTCGGTGCCAAGCAGACTCGGCGTTTCAGCCGCATCAAGGCGGCGTTTTGGGCCTGGGCGTCCAAGGAAGTGTCACGAATGTGTGACAGAGTGTTCGATGGCTTGGAGGCGATCCAGCATGTCTGGGTGGGTGTTCCAAAAGCTGGCGTACAGGGGGTGACTGCGGCCTGGGTCGGGTTGCAGCTTGCGCAGGGCCCGCGCCAGGTCACTAGCACTGCTGTGCTCGCTGGCGAAGGTATCGGCTTCAAACTCAAAGCGGCGTTGCTGGGTTGCTAACAGCGGCGTGGCGAGTAAGCGCATGATGGCCACAATGAGCAAGGTAAGGGGAATGGCGGCGGGGCTTGCGTTAGCGTGGCTGTGCATCAATGGCCATAGCAGTACGGCAGTGCCTGCGCAGAGTAGCCAAACGCCGCACTGCAATGCGAAGCGTTGGGCAAAGTGGCCCAAGCGGATATGGCCGATTTCATGCGCCATGACAGCATCGACTTCCCCACGATCCAATATGTCCAAGAGTTTGGGCCAGAGCCAGACTTTGGGTCGCCGGCTGGGGCCGCCAGCACGGGCATTCACAGTGTAAGGGTCGCTGCCGACAATGCGCACATCCAGGGGGATTCCCCAGCGTTGTCCCCACTCCCGGAAGTGCATGGCGCGGGCCGTATCGGGAAGCTGGCTCGCACCGGGTGGCGTCTGTTGGAGCTGTAACCATAACCACTCTGCGGGCGGGCCAATAATGGCAATAAGCCACCATGCGCGGGCTCCGAAGGTGGTCGTCAGCAGGGGGCCAAGTAGTCCTGCGCAAAGAACTGCAGCCAGGATCACCCATTCACTCTTCAGACTGCGCCAAGCGATTTGTCGCCACTCCATTCCCATCACTTGCCGCATCGGACCCATGCGTAGGGGCAAAAAAATACAGATGTAGCCAAGGACCAAGCAGGCCGAGGCCCAGCTGCTGGGGGCGGACAAGGCCAGGGGCGGGACCCTATGTGGCCAGCCCAGCGCCAGCAATATGCCCAGCACGGTCCCCGGTAAGATGAGCTTGAAACTGCGCCAAAAGCAGCGAGCGCGACCGACGATGGAATATTGCTGCACCCATTCACAGCGGCTGGGATACCAACCCAACAGCAGTGTGATGCTGGTCAAGGCCCAGGCAATGGCATCAAAACTGAAAACGCCGGAGTCCACGGTCGAGGCAGTCGCGTCAGTGAGGAGCAGCCAAGACTACGCCATCGACCGTGAACCCGTCGCACACATTGTGTTGATGTTGATCGTCAATAAAAACGTGAGTGGATGAGATCGCTGCGCAGTTCGCTTAGGGCTATGCTTGGAGGCGCTGTCGCCCAGGAGCAGCTGGGCGCAAGTTCTGCTTGGTGCTTAGCCAAGTGCCCAGCGCAAGGGAGGACTCCAGGCTGGTGCGCAGCATTACTGCAGCTGCGCGGTAAGGCCCACCAACACACTGCGCCGGGCGCCGGGCCGAATGCCGTTTTCCAGGTCGTTGATATAGAGCCGATCCGCTAAATTGCGCCCCGCGATCCACCATTCCACTTGGGTGCCGCCCATCCGCGTGGTGTAGCCCGCGCGGGCTGAGATGACCGTTCTTGAAGGCACGCGCCCGAGCACAACCACCTCACGGATTTCGATTTCGTCGTCAGGGCTTACCGGTTCGCGATCTTCGTCGGCAAGGGTCAGGTCCTGGGTGTTGAGCAGGTCAGAGAAGTAATCACCTAAGTGGGAGGCGGTGATCGAGGCATGCCAGCGGCTGCCATCGCGTAGCCCTAGCGTGAGGGTGCCGGCATGCTCCGACACCCCCGGTACCCGATTGCCGTCAACGGCGCCCTCGGTGAAATTAGCGCGGGCAAAACTGGCTCCCAGATCCACAAAGCCGGTTACCTGACCCCACAGGGGCTGGGTTTCTACGCCTAGCCCCAGGTCCACACCATAGGTCTCCGAATCAGCCGCATTGAGGCGAACGTTATCGTCATCAATGGTGAAGGGAAGTTGCACCACGGTGTCTTCGATTTGACTGTAGAACGCGGCTACATCGATGTACCAGCCGGAGTCTAGAACGGTACGCAGGCCGACTTGGGCGTTGTTGCCGATTTCCGGGTCCAGTGGGAACTCTTCGGCAGTGCGGGCGAAGGCCGGGGTGTAGCCACGTGCGAGGTTGGCGAAGATCTCAGTGTTGTCGATTCCGCGGTAGAGCAATGCCAAGCTGGGCAGGGTGATGGTTTGGGCGTCGCGCTCTTGGCCGCTTCCGGGGTCGTCGCCGCGAAAGCGTTCATCTTTGCTGATTTCATAACGCTCGGCGCGCAGGCCTGCCGTGAGTGCCCAATCGCCCCATTCAATGCGATCAAGCAGGTAGCCACTAACAGCGCTGGACTGATATTTGGTCAAACGCGCAGCGGCGAGGTCATTTTCACCCTCGAACTGGCCGCGGTTGTTCGCATTGAGGATTTCGCCAGCCTCGCCGAATGAACGCTTGTCATCAAATATGCCGCGATGCAGTTGTACGCCCCAGGACAAACGGTGAGCACCGCGTGTCAGCACGAAACGGGTTTCTGCACCCAAATTTTGGTAGTCACGAGTACGGCTTACCATCACGCCGGACTCACCAGGAATAAAGATGTAATCGGGGTCGGTTTGGACCACTTCAGGCAGGGCGGCGACTTCGACTTCATCCGGGTCGACGGTGAAACGCGGCCGGAACAGGCGGCTGGCATACATGCGTGAACTCACCTGCAGGCTGTCGCTCTCCCATTGATGGGTCAGGTCTAATTTGTAGTAGTCCGGAGCGATGGTGTTGTTTTCCTGGGCGAAGCGGTCCCGCTTGCGGTGAGGCGCAATCGCAAACTCTTGTGGGGTCAGGTTGGACTCATCGTAGTTGGAGCGTTCGCGAGCGAAGGTGGCGGACAGGCCGATACTTTGGCGCTCACTCAGTGCCCAATCCAAACTGCCAAAGTAGTCATCGAAGCGGGTACGCTCCACATCGAAGACACCATCACCGGCAAAGCCGGTGTAGGACAGCACCGTGCCCAGCTTGCCATCCGTACGCTGGTGCATCACATGCCGGGTGCTGGTGTTCAAATTCCCCGCTCCCAGTTCAATGGTAGTGCGGGGCGCGGCTGTGGGCTGTTTGTTGCGCAGGTTGACGATGCCGTAGTTGTTAATAGGGCCGTAGATGACGTGGCCGGCGCCCAGCAAGGCATCGACTCCCTCCAGACGCTGTTGCGGCGGGGTGTAGTGCGCGGAGGAATCGAGGTAGGCGGAGGCATTGATGGGCACGCCGTCTTCCAGCAGCAACACCTTACGCGAGCGCCGCGGTTGCGAGCCCCGAACGCCAATGCCCACCCGCCGGCCCATGGCGTCATCGTCTAGCGTGCGCAAGCCTGGAATTTGCTCTAAGGCGTCGTGCAGGCTCAGAGGACGGCGCCGGATGAGCACCTCTTCGTCAATTTGCCGCGCTGCACCAGCGGTCCCAGCACGACTTCCGTCAAAAGTGCTTTCGACGATGATGGGTGGAAAAACCGTGACCTCAGCGTCCTCGGAGAGTTTTTCATCTGCATCATCCGCCTTGTCCTTGGAACTGGCTTCTGCGACCTCAGTGCTGGTCGGCGAGCCTGTGGTCAGGTCTGCATGTCCGAGCGCTGCATACCCACAGCACAGCAATATCATCCAGCGCAAGCTACTCATCGTCTAATCAACCGAAGAAACCGAGGCTTCAGCGTAGATTTAGATAGGGAGATAGAGTGAACATGGCATGAAATTCGGGACAATGTCCCAAAGCTCCCCGAGCCGAGCACCGAGCCTCTAACGAGGGTGCGGGACTACAGCGACATTAGCTTCCGCGACAAGCTGGCAGCTCAGCCTAGCCCAGAGCCAACTAGTTGCAATGCTGGTCCGAGCGAATGAGCAGCCACTCGGCATCGTGTGCCTTGCGCAGGAAATCTAGGGCGCTGCGTTCTGGCTCGGGGGCACAAGGAAAGTGGCTGCGAAACTGACTTAAGACTTGGTCAAGGTTTTGCTGTCCATTGCACTGGGTTAGCAAAAAGGCTGCGTGCTCATTGAGCACCACTTCTTCCGCGGGTCCGCGCAGGCGTACTTCATCGCCTGTGTCGGTTTGCCAAAGCACCCAGTGCGGGTGCAGTTCAAACACGGCATGACCGGAGGTGATCAGCCAGTCTTGCATGAGGTCTCCAAGGCACAATCGCAAGGATTGGCCGGTGCACAAAAACCAGGACTTTCACATTACGCCCGATTCTTCCGCGCAGCAAAAAACGCGAGTAGGTCATTGCCTGGGGGATTATGCAAGCCTCTGAAAAAATGAAGAAAAATCCCTCTTATAGGTATAAGTACCTAGTCCTAAAGCGCGTCCAAAATCCGCGCTCCGTTATCGAAATTTTGCGCTGCAACGGCGGGTAGTAATGCCCGAAAACCGGGTTCAGGCCGAGCTGTGGGCCAGCGTGGTGTAGGGTTGTTTGGCAGGACGATTGGCCGCCTGTGCGGAATGAGGCGGAGCCGGTTTTGGAGGCTGTATGTGCGGACGGTTCGAACAGCATATTGAATGGCAGCAAGGTTGGACCGAGCTGCTCAAAGACTGGCCCTGGTCGCCGCGCCACAACCTCAAGCCCACGCAAGCCGTGGGGACCGTGGATGCTCAAGGCTTTCAGCAGCGGCAATGGTGGCTGGTGCCGCCCTGGGCCTCATCGCCGCAGTCTCGGTATCCCACCTTTAATGCACGGGCGGAAACCCTGGCCGAAAAGCCCAGCTTTCGGCGGGCATGGTCGCAATCGCAGCGCTGCATTGTGCCGGCCTCACGCTACTTCGAGTGGGCTCTGCGCGCCGGAGTCAAGCAATGTCACGCCGTCGAGGCGGCCAATGGAGAACCTTTGTTGTTGGCGGGCTTATGGGAGCGCTGGCGCGGTGACGACAGCGAGATCCATAGCTGCACCATCGTCACCGTACCGGCCTCCAACGACATGGCTGTGCTGCACCCGCGGATGCCCTTAATCCTGAGAACCGCAGCCAATGCCGACGAATGGCTACACGCCGATGTGGACACGGCTGCCAAGCAACTGCAACCCGTTGATGCGTCGTTGCGGGTCAAGACCGTGGATAGCCCAGAGCCAGATGCTTCTCAGTCTGGTCAGCAGCCCTTGTTCTAGGCATTTGTCTGCAAACAAAGTACCTAATTTACAGAGGTATGGACTGATTGAGCAGTCGGGAACGAGGCCGCCATTGGTGTAAGGACTTGCTGCGCCATTTCAAGTGCTTTAACTAACCGCTGCGCCGCATCGATACACGCTTCAAGTTGCCCAGCTTGAGCAAAGCACTCGGCTTGTCCTGCCAACCGAGCAAGGTGGCGTAATCCCATCGTGAGCGCTAGCGACTTCGTGGGATGGGCGCTCTTTTGGATGGCAGGTAAGTATCGGTCTTTGGCAGCTTGACTCACGATGGCACGGCAAAGCGCGAATTCGTTGATCGTCTTATGGATGAGCTCGGGAATCAGGCCAATACCAATCTCTGTCCCGAGTGACTCCAATGCCGCTTTCACGGACTCCGTCTCGGGTTGATCTAGGGTTTCAAGAACGGCAAGTAACGCAGGCCTTTGCATGGGTTTAGTGAGGTAATGATTCATGCCAGCTTGCAGGCAATTATCTAGCTCACTTCTCACAGCATTTGCCGTCAACGCGATGATCGGAGTGTCCGCCCACGGCGCGCCACTGGTACGTATGGCTTTCGTGGCTTCAATACCGTCCATCTCCGGCATACGCAGGTCCATTAATACGCCGTCATAAGCACGCTCAGCAATCTTGTCCAGTGCTTCACGCCCATTATTGGCGACATCGACGTGATGACCCAACTTTTGAATCGTCGCAGCAGCGACCATCTGGTTCGCCGGGCTATCTTCCACTAGCAGAATTTTCAGTGGGCGCGAGTGTTGTGGGGCTTGTTGGTTGGTTGAGGATGATAGGGGTGCTGGCGCTTCAACTCCGGCGATAGCCGCTTTGAGGGCTCGCCAAGATAATGGCTTAGGCAAGCAATGACCGAGCCCGGCAAAGTTGGTTTTGCACTGGTTAGCGCAGCGCCCAATACTGACGATCCGTTGGCGTGCAAGCCCGGCTACATCGGCCGCCTCCATCAACCACTGCAATGGAGCGTCGTAATCGTCCAGGTCTACTATGGCCAGATGGATGCCTTGCAATTCTTTGCCCAACCAATGAGGTTGTCGCAGGTGTACGGGGTGGTACCCCAGTAGAGAGAGCTGCTCGCTGAGCCCACGCACAGTCATTGGATTGTTGCTTAGAACAGCCGCTCGTTTTTGGATATGACTGTGGCTATGGTCATGAGAAGGGGCTGCTTCGATGATCGGTACGTTCAGCTCTAACCAGAAAATGGCTCCTTGCCCAGGTTGACTCTGAACTCCCATATCTCCACCCATATGCAGGCACAGGCTTTTCGCAATGGCTAAGCCGAGACCAACACCATCATGGGAACTGTGGGATGACTCATCAGCCTGAGCAAACTCGCTAAAAATATGGTGGTGCTGCTCTACGGGAATACCAGGGCCGCTATCTTCTACGGAGAATCTGATCCGTGCTTCATTCGCCTCCTCACCGATCAATTCAGAGCGGAGAATCACCCCGCCTTTGTGAGTGAATTTAATGGCATTGTCTAAGAAATTACTCAAAATTTGGCGTAGTCGTTGGCTATCGGCGCGCACCATTTTGGGAAGATGAGGGTCGATGACCGTCAGTACATCAATGCCGCTCTTTGCGGCTTTAGCAAAAGCTGCCGAAGCTTGATCTTGGAGGAAGTTCGCTAGGTACACATCATGCTGGTGGAGCGTCAGCTCGTTGGCTTCGATCTTTGAAAAATCCAACACACCTTCGATGAGGTTTAGAAGAGCGTGGCCGGAGCTGCGAATAGTTTGAGCATATTTTTGCTGCTCCGGCGCCAAAGCCGAGTCAAGCATAAGATCAATCGCTCCCAGCACCGCATTCAATGGAGAACGTAGCTCATGGCTCATATGGGCAACGAATCTGGACTTCGCCTCATTGGCTTTCTCCGCTTCGATTTTGGCTAGTTTCAGTTCGTCTTCGTATGCCTTGCGCTTCGAGATATCGCGAACGAATGCGGTGAAATACGTTGTGCCGCCGATTGCAAAGGGCACAGTGGTAAGCTCGGCCATGAAGCGAGAGCCATCTTTGCGAATCGAAGGAACTTCTACCCGTTGATTGAGTACTGGGCCGTGACCGGTCTCTCGATAGCGCTGCATGCCCTCATCATGCATGGCCCGCATCTCGGGAGGCACAACCAGGGCGGAAACTGGCTGACCGATTGCTTCGCTTCGGGTGTAACCAAACAAAACCTCGGCAGAGGGACCGAATTCCACGATATTGCCGCTGTAGTCAATGGTGATGAGCGCGTCGAGGCTCGAACGAGCTACAGCTGCCATGATGTTTTGAGCTAACTGTTGGCTCTGCTCTTGGAATTGTCCTTCGTTCATGCTGGCTCCCGCGCCATGGAGTCCCAACTCTTTATTTTTCGGTAAATCGTTGATGCACTTATTCCTAAGTGAGCCGCAGCTACTGGGATATTTCCCTTGCAGGCAGCAATGGCCTTCTTGATGCAACGCATCTCGCTTAGCCACAGGGGCTCTATATCGCTCGCGGCATGTCGCGGTGGCGGCGACTGCTCGGCGGCGGAGCGCTGTGACGATTGGCATGGTTGCGAAGTCGCGGAGTTAGGTAGTGTTGCCCCGTCCCTACTGTTGTGCGGGGATGTCGAACTTGCAGACGGACTCGAAGGCGCCAAAGCAGCAAGACTTTCTGCGTCGATGGATTGAGTGCCACCAAGAAGCAGTAGTTGGTGTATTCGATTGTGTAGCTCACGAACATTGCCTGGCCAGGCTTGCTCTAACAACCATGTCTCTGCAGAAGGCTGCAGCTCTGGGCAAGGTTTTGATTCGGTTTGACTGAGGTTCTGGAGAAAATAACGAGCCAGCATCAGGACATCATCGCCACGCTCTCTGAGCGGTGGCAGCTGAATCGGGATGACGTTGAGGCGGTAGTAGAGATCTTCCCGAAAGCAACCATCCTGTACCTGCTTCCAGGGGTCACGGTTAGTCGCACAGACGATACGCACATCAGCCGTGCGACTTCGCTGACTACCGACACGTTGCACTTGGCCACTCTGGATCACCCGAAGCAGCTTTACCTGCTGATCTGGGTCCATCTCTCCAAGCTCGTCTAGGAACAAGGTGCCGCCATGAGCAGCTTCAAAGGCACCTACACGATCTTGGTGAGCACCGCTAAATGCGCCTTTCACGTGCCCAAACATTTCACTCTCAAAAAGGTCTCGAGGAATGGCGCCGCAATTGATTGCTATGAAAGGACCATTGGCACGATCACTTTGGTTGTGAATGGCGCTCGCGCACAGCTCCTTGCCCGTCCCGGATTCGCCGGTAATAAATACAGAGGCTCGGCTAGCCGCGGCGCTTTGAATAGTGCGATACACCGCTTGCATCGCCAATGAGCCGCCAACAAAGCCAGCGAATTCACTGCGCCGACTATCGTCCTCCAGCGCTTGTACCTTGCCTTGTAAGCGGACCCGGTCCAGTAGGTTGTCCACCGTAACCTGTAAACGCTCGGCTGCGAATGGCTTTTCCAAGAAGTCGTCGGCACCGAACTTCATTGCGTCTGCGGCGGGGTTCAAAGCCCCATGTGCGGTCATAGCGATACAGGGGCAACTCACCCCTTTTTCCCGAATGTCCCGCAGAATCTCGAGGCCATGACGATCAGGTAGCTCAAGGTCCAGGAGCAGCAGATCAGGCGGCTGGCTGAGAATCTCATCCAGCGCTGGGTGCCCTTCGTTGAAGCAGCGCACGGTAAAACCCATTCTGCTGAGGTACTGCTCGTAGATCATGTTTAACGCCTCGTTATCTTCAACGAGTACAGCACTGATCGGATTATGTTTTCTAGCCTGCATCGGGCGAGCCTCTTCGAACTGAGAACCACCCTCCCAATTTGCGTTGCAAAATGCATGGCGCGCCGTGAAGAAAATGTTGAGCCTCAGAAGAGCGTCCCAGATGAGCGGGCGCTGACGCCGGCCATGTTTGGCCAAAATGTGGTGGCCACTGCGGAAAGTGCATCGAAGCCGGAGCTGATGATGGCCGAGATGATTTCACCGCAGTGGCTACTGAGTTCTGCAGCCTACGTGCCGCCCAGCAAAATCACAGAAATTCATGCAATCATAAGCGTCTAGAGACGTCGCTACATGCTCTACGCTGCCGAGCACTTTCAAATTGCGATCGTTTTTCGCAGATTGCATTGCAATCCGACACTTCCTCGAGCGCAATGCGAAAGTCCAAGGCCGAGCACCAGCTTGCCGCTGCGAGGAAATGCCATGGCCATTCAACGCCGAGACCAGACCATGCGGTGTTTTGGAAACGGCCGAACGCGATAGCACGCCGTGACTTCAAGCGTTACTCCAACACATACAGCGTAGGGGCATACCTCCTGCAACTCCTGTCCCGAAGAGTAGTCAGCGCTTGTGAGCCCGCACGAATTCTTTGTGTGCCTTGGCTCACCGCGACCGAGGAGTCTTAATGATCGAAACGGAAGGCAATATCCAGGGAAACTCTCCTCCAGCCGTTGCAAGCTGGGATTCGGCGCCACTGAGTGAAGCATGTGATCGCCTCGCTGGCATGCTGAAGAATCTGGGCCTGAGCAGGTCGATGAAAATTCACCCTTCCGAGGCTGCTGCAACACCTCAAGCAATGACCTCGTTTACAAATGAAGTTGTAGATGCTTTGGAATATTGCATCGAAACCTCTGCCCACGCTCACCGTTTGGAATCCATTGGCCAACTAGCGGCTGGCGTGGCTCATGAAATTAATACTCCAATACAATTTATTTCGGACAATACTGCTTTTCTCAAGCGAGCATTCGAAACACTGCTCAACACACAAGAGCTGGACTCGAAAAATAAAAACTTCATGAGTTCGCAAATCCCAGCGGCATTGGATGAGATCATTGAAGGGCTGCAGCGCGTAATCATAATCGTGAGCAGCATGAAGCGCCTTTCAAGGGTTTCGGATCGTTGTTTTGAGCAGGTCTCTTTGAAGGAAATCGTCGATACAGTCTCTTTGATTTCTCGTAGCGAGTGGAAATATTGTGCACAACTCGATGTGAATATAGCGTCGGGTGTGGATAAAATTCAATCGAAATCTCAAGACCTTTACTCGGTTATTCTGAATCTTGTTGTCAACGCTTCGCACGCGATCAAAGAAGAGGTGTCACGAGGCCGTTATGACAAGGGTTCAATCACGATCACCGTAGACTCCATGCCCGATGGCGTATCCATACGAGTGAAAGATAACGGTTGTGGTATTTCTCCTGAAATTCGTAGAAAGATATTTAAGCCTTTTTTCTCGACAAAGCCAGTCGGGCAGGGCACCGGCCAGGGCTTGGCCATCGTTCGTGCAGCTGTCGAAGATGAGCTCAACGGAAGAATAACTCTTAGCTCAAATCCTGGGGTCGGCACCGAATTTGTTATTGAGCTTCCAGGAGACGCACGATGAAAGTGCTATTTATTGATGACGAAGAGCTTGTTATTCAGGGGCTGCGTAGATCCATGCTGTTTGCGCCTGATGACTGGGATATCGACTATGCCCTAGGCGGGCATGAGGCAATGAAGAAAGTTGCTCGGGAAAGCTATGATGCAGTGGTATCGGACCTGCTTATGCCAGGTGTTAACGGGACTGCCATCCTTGAAAGAGTACGAGATTTAATGCCGCATTCACTCAGAGTGATCCTAAGCGGTTACGCAGATGCAGAGTTGTCGGTTAAAGCTCTAGATATTGCACATCACTTTTTAATGAAACCAAGTAGCGCTGATGAGCTGATTGACATCATAAGCTCCCACGCCATTGACCGCAGCAATCGTGAACAAGTCATACTCTCGTCCTTGGTCAGGGAAGTGTCACAGATTCCGTCCTGCCCGCTTTCGCGGGCTGAAATTCAGCGATACTGTTTCCAGGGTGGTTCTCTAGAGGAGCTGGTGGACATCTGTAGTCAGGAACCAGGCTTAATCGCAACTGTACTGCGCGTGGCGAACTCACCGCTCTTTAAACCGGTTGACGAGATCACGGACGTACGGTCTGCAGTGCTGCGCTTGGGTGAAAACACCGTGAAGTCGTTGGTACTTGCAAACGTCGTTTATTCTTCCGACATTTGTACCAAGCCTGGGTTGCTCACGCTTTACCGTAATCAGGCGCTGCATGCTCTGGAGCTTTATAGGGGCCTGCAGGGCGAGGATGTTGACCACTGCGCTGCGATGGCAGTGATGCTGGCGGATGTTGGTAGGCTGGTTCTTTATACCAACCAGATTTATATCGAGGCCCCGGCGGCTACACCTTCTACCGATTATCACGATGAACTCGGTGCCTACCTGCTGCGGCAATGGAACATACCCGAACAAATTGTTGAGTACGTTCGGCTTCATCACCGCCCCCTAGAGGCGTCTGCTGATGACATTAATCTAAGCTGCTTACTTAAAGTGCACCTATCGGTGTGTGCGGCAACAGGGGAGAGCCCAGACCAGGAGTTTATTGACGCTGTGCCAGGTGGTGCGCAGCTCCAGGCGATACTACTGACGTATCAAAATAAAATACACTGAGGCTGTAGTGCGTTCTGCTGCGCAACAAAACCGAATAATCAGTAGGTAAAAACAATCATAGGAGCGCTCAAGAAAATAAGATTGTTATTCTGGCAGTCCGCGTCTTACGGCTAAGTAAGCAAAGCGCCCAATCCTGTGCTACAGATTACAGCATGCTTCACTGCGGCAGATGCGGAAGCATGGCACTACGCTGTGAAGATCCGCATTGCGTGAGATACGATCCTTTCATACCCGACAAAGTGCATGAGCTGATGCGAAACGAAATATTCACCGGACCAAGTCTGGCCGCTCTCATTTCGCATTTAAAGGTGTTTTCCTCACCTGAATCAATCCGGAGAGCTCCTGATAACACTAAGGCCGCCTGTTATTCATTCGTACGTCGATCAAAATCGAACGAGGTGACTGGACGTGGCCTTCTCTCTCTATCGTCAGGAATGAAACTACCATTAGTAATTTTTCCATATATAAAAGAAATACTCTGATTGACATTTGCACCTGACACATCAATATGAAGAGCCGTCAGGAGGGCGGTTTCCATCACCAAACGGTTTCCGATTTGACCATCGACAGATGATGACTGGGTTAGAACAACCGCTTTTTCGTAATGACGACGAGTCCCAAGCCGACACAGGTAGCCAGCGGCATCGTTTGTAAGCTGGCTAAGGCTGATTACCGTATCGTCGAAAAAAGTTTTGTTCGAGACCTTGGCTCCATCTTGCCGCGTAAGTCCCCACGTAACCGTCCCAACCAGCGCTTCTCCCTCCTCGGAGGCGCGGTCGGTGAGGTTGTACGAAGGCGAAAAGTCGCACGATCCACTGTACTGATTATTCCCGACATCAAATGTTGAAGTACTACCGTTCCACGTGAAATCAAGAAGGCTCGTCGAAAATCTAATCCGGACTCTCTGGTGAGGCCCAACAGCCACTCGCCGAACTTCGATGACGGACGCCTCTGTAAGCTCGAAGCTGCCAACATTTGTGGTGTTTATAGGGTTGAGAGTAATTGAAACATTGATGGGGGTGAGATTTACCGCTGCTTCGAGCAAGCCATTCAGAGCAAATGCATCCTCGACCACGACTTCTATGGGTGCAAGAATCGGTTTTCCGGCATTAAAACCAGAGGTGGTCAGCCCTAGACTGGCTGGAACGTTCGCTGTCAGAGAAGCCCGTACAATTGGGATCAGTGTGCCGTCTTCGAGTATCAGCTGGCCGACTGGGTGATTAGGGCCGAAGATGACTGGATCAACAGCCGGGTTGTCGAGGGCCTGGTTAATTTCCTGCGTTTTCCTCGCTAGACTGTTCAGGCCATGCGTAAGGGCGTCGAAGTTTTCATTGACTTGCTGGGCGGAGGCTGGGTCGCCTGAGAAAAAAGTATGAGGGACCGCGACGTCCTCCGCAATGCTCGGGGAGCATGCGATGATGCAAAAGAGGCTTAACGTTATTCGGTTGCTTGTCTTCACAAGAGCTTTTCCTTTGAAGATATATTGCCGTTACAAGTCAATTCCATACCATGCTGTCCCAACGAGTTACATCCCAGAATCCCGGTACATTGTCATTGGGCGGGAGATCTGCAACGGCATCTGGCAACGGGAGTGGCGCCTCCGTTGGAGCAAGATCTCCAGTAGGTTGACCAACGATTGGAATGATGACGATGCCGGCATCGTCGGCTCCGTTGTTCTCACTACAGCCTAGGACAGCAGTGACCACAGCCAAGAGTTGAAGATTTAGTCGTAAACGATTAGTCACTTGCTAATTCGCCCTAGGACGGAAGCGTATTTGCGGCCGTAGAGGCAGCGAATCGCGCACGAGCCAACCTGGACACCGCGCTGCAGTAATCGTTACTCCGACCATTCGTTTGGAGAATACCCGTTCAGAAGTACCAAGGGTGTGTGACTTCTCACAGAAACATCACTTCGGGCTGAACGGCGGGTCGAAGTGGCAGAACGCTCTCATAGGTTTACCCCGCTTGCACCAACGTCTTTAGAGGGTCGCCAAGCAACTGATCATCTTCGGTTGGAGTGGATGGAGCTGTTTCCCCTAGAACACAACACGGCTGGATGAGGCTTGAAAAGTGCGTTTCCACACAGGCCGGGAGTCTGGATGTGGAGATACTTGAACCATATCCAACTCCGAGACCGATGATGAGGCTCTTTCTAATCACTGCACTGGCACTGCTTCAGTCCTGCGAAGTCAACGAAGTGACCAATCAGTTCTTTACTGACAGCCCAGCAAGTGAAGAGCTGGCTCCGATCGAGATTATCGGCGACAGCCCTGGATTCGAGGTTGCGGAAGATCGGCCGCTTGAGCTGCCGGAATTGTTCTTCAACGTGGCAGATGGTGTTGCCCGCAGTAAGGCGGTCGTTGTTGGAGTTGGTGAGATTCGTAGCGCAGCCGACCCGAGCAAGTGCCTCACGGCCTCTTACAAGGGTACCGCTAAACCCAATACCGACTTCTTCCGAATGGGGTTGTACACATCTGGAGAATATTTTGTGACACGTGTAGTCAACGGTGTGTCTTTAAGGACATGTCCGTCAAAACGACTTAATCAACGTGACCGTCCGTTAACGAGGGATACTTCAGGTGTGGTTTCCAGGTCGTTCCGATCTGTAAACGCGGAAAGCATTTTCGAGTACGACGAAGATTGGTCGATAAACCGAGTATTTGTTCCAGAAATTACCCTGGCTACTGAAGAACAATTTGGAGGGGAAGTCCTAGCGCGAAATACGGTAGGCTTTGTAGCCGGGATAGGGGAATTAATACTGCCCGATGCAACTGTTTATTCACGAGGGGCTACTTGGACGCTCACAGACGATGGCGTCGTCACTAGCCGAATTCTGTCTGTTGGAAATGTGCGGGTTCAAGGCCCACGTTTCGCTATCGGCCGTAGAACAATTGGGCCAGACGATTATGTGAACGGCATGCCGATATCAACAACCGAACAAATCGCAAAAAACTTCGAGGACGGCAAAGCCTCATCGATGTGTTTACAGGCCGATGGAACGACGCATGCCTTATGTAACGAGGGTGAAAAGCTACAGCGGTGGGCCTTTACGCGGGAGGGGGAAGTTCGCAAAGCGAATCTAGACGGCAGCGTCACGAACCAATGCTTGACCTCCCAGGGGGCTCAAGTCTTAACCACCCTGTGCGACGGGCGCTCAGAACAACGTTGGCTGCCGCCAATATTGCCTGCCCAACCCATAGTTTCCGGGGCGTTTACAAGCGGGGGGGCGGACGAACGGGGCTGCTTGTTCCTGAACGCAAGAGAGGTCTTGGTAGTAACTCGCTGCAACCCTCAAGATAACAACGCACGGCTGAACTTCCTCTTGGACGGGCAAGGAGGACTGCGCCCTGCAACGGATTTAGGCTCATGTATCCTGCCAGCTGCAAGTGTTTTGGACTTTATAAACGTCAACCCAGATCTGCTAAAGCACAGGTTAACGTTGGCACCATGCCGAGATTCTGAGGGATGGAGAGTGTCGCCCACTGGTCAACTCTTTTATTCACGCTTATCAGAAGATGGCGTTACGCAATGCTTGTCCATTGATCCCCCAACGGACCATGGCTTGGCGACGACCAACTCACCATACCTGGTGAGTATTCGTGACTGCGATGTGACGTTAGACTATCAGCGCTGGAGTATCTCTGATGTGCCCGATGTCAGTCTCGCGAGCTTCGACACCCTAGCTGGGAAAACCGAGCTTGCTGAGACGGTACTGAAAATTGAAGTCGAGGCCGATCTTGCCCGAGAGATTTCCGAACCTGTACAGGCAGCATATCGGCGCTGCGTAAACAACCGCACGGCACAGTCCACGCATTTTTGTTTGGAAAATGGGTCCGATTTTCGCCTGACCACCGAAGGCAAGCTGCAGTCTGAATTGACTGGGCAGTGCCTCTCGGTTCCGCCTGAATACAATTTCCTGAGCGACCCTGATGTTGTGCCAAACCTGCCACAGCTGCGACAAGAGCTGGGGAGTTTACTTGCCGGCGGCGGTAGCGATTACCGCATCCCGCTGGGCATGGGCGATTGCGCACAGGCAAACTCCTGGAAATACACGGGTAAAGCGGAGCTACGCGGTACTGGGTTTTTAAGCGGGTATTGCATAGAGTCTAGACGCGCAAGCATCTTGCTCAACCTGACGCGCTGCGGGAGCCAGCGCCAAGATGCGTCCCAGGTTTTCCACCTCATCCCCTCGACGCCTGCGGATTCTGCTCGTGCACACGGCTACCAAAGGAAAAAAGTTGTAAACATTTGCGGTAATCGTCCCGACAAAACCTGCAGGGTGGCCCCTTCGTTTGCATCCTTTGGCCTTTCTGTTGTCGACCTCATGCCAGATGGAACGATAATGATTGGTAGTGGGGCTGCGCGTGGGCGTTATCTCCTGGCTAACACTAGTCGGATAACGTTTACATCCTCCCTCGAAGACGCGACCAAGTGGGTGATTGGCCTCGACGGTTCAATTCGGTCTTTGGAGGTGGGTAGAGAAGTGAGGAACATCACGAATAGCGCATTCCATGGACCCATGTGCATGAATGCTGCAGAGGATGGAACACTCGAGATGGGCCGATGTGACGGGGTGGCCAATGAATTTGAGTTCGCCTATGTATCGGGGGGCGATTTTGTAGGCCGCTTCCGAAAAGACAATGGAGTTGCACTAGTCCAAGAGCTGCGCGATGGCACCAGGACAGCGTCTACCGACCCGCTAGCGGTGTTGACCTTTGCAAAACATCTTGGCTTGGACCCCTACGCCTCCGGCCTTCTCCAAGGAATGTCTAGTTTGCAAAGACAACAGTTCAATTTATTTTATACGGGCCGCATTACCGATGAACTGCCAACGAAGGAAAACCTCGACAGCGCGCTTGAACGACACAGTCCGCTGAATCCAAACTCGAATAACCCCAACGGTCTGGCGTTTGGTGCGGTTACTCGTTCGTCGACTGAGAGTTTTAACCCCCAGGATCTAGCGAACATCCCTGCTCCTGAGGCACTGTCGGTGACTGAGGAGTTAATCATTGTCGATGGAAGCGCTAGCAGCAGTTTAGGCTTCAAACCACCGAATGGCTTTTTCGGTGCCGCAGAAGCAAACGGAGAACTGAAGGTCAACTTGTTATCGCTTAACAGTCCACTGGGCGAACTCACCGTAGAGTCAGGCGGCGAGGCAAGCGCCGAGGTCAATATCGCTACCTATGACGTGGGCGGAGTTCCGGTTTATGTGCTCGAGGGCACAGTTAAGGCTGAGGCGGCGGTATTAACGGCAACGCTCGAAAAAGAAAACGCTGAATTAAAGGGCGCCATCGCCCAAGCAGAAACTGAAGCAGGAGTCGACCGCGGCTCAGCCGCGGCTGTGGCTGGGGCCTCAGTTGTATCAGGCTCCGCCAAAATTGGCTCTGACACTGGAAACCAAGTCGGTGTTGGCGGCGGTGTAGGGGTCGGCGCCGGAGGCAAAATAGCATTTGGCAAGGATGGCCGCTTTGGCTTTACCGGCGATGTAAAGTTTGTCACCGTTGACTTCTATTTCGACCCTAAGGAAACAATCCGCGACCCAGTTGCTGCAGCAAAAGTGTTTTACCCAAAGATGGCGGTGCTCGAGCTTGCGATTAACGAGTTCGAGTTTACTCGTGCTCTGTATCAGACTTCCCTAGCCTTTACGGAGAACGCCTTGAGCGACGTGAGTGGACCGCTACGGGAGGCAAGCGCTGATCTTCGCGATAAAGCGGAAGATCTCCTTGATGCTATATCTAACTACTCGCTTGGATCGATCTTCTGATCGGCAGCATGCGCAGCTAACCTGACTTACCTCATGAGCGTCCAAAAAAGCGTCGTCTTGCGTAAATTCGCGGGTGTTTTGGCGTGTTTTGGGGCGTAGCCCATGGCTCTGGTCGCTGAGGTCAATGCGAAGCCAAGAAGGTGTGAGCGGCGGCAAGTCGTCATCATGCTGGCGGACATGGTGGGCTCTACAGAGCTTGCAAGCGCGCTTGATGTGGAAGACTTCGAAGCGCTCACATCCCAATATCGCGGATGGGTCACAGAGGTCGTCACGGCGTACGGTGGTAGCATCGCCCAGCACCGCGGAGACGGGGTCATTGCCGTATTTGGTTACCCATTAGCGCGCCATGACATGGCGCTTAGAGCCGTCGCCGCTGCGCTCGCGTTACAGAGCAAAGCCAAAGAGCAAACGACTATTGCTATACGCACTGGTTTAGACCAGGGCGAGGTGCTCATTGCCCAAGGCAGCTCCGCTGAAGGTGATTGGGATATCACGGGTATTCCTGCTCATGTCGCGAGTCGTTTGCAAGTGCACAGCCCTGTTGGTGGTGTTCTTCTGTCGAGCGCTGTACTGCAGGCCGCGGGTGAAGATTTATACGCCGAGGACTTGGGTGAGCGAAGTTTTAAAGGCCTGGAGCAGCCTGTGCGGGTATACCGCGCGAAGGGGCTGCAAAGCCAGCGCCTGGATGTGCAAGATGACATCCCCCTTTTTGGGCGTACAGCAGAGCTAGACGAGCTTGGGGCTGCATGGATGAGCGTCCTCAGCCGCGAGCGTGGTGCAGTAGGCAGCATCCAAGGGGAGGCCGGTGCTGGCAAGTCGAGGCTTATCCGAGAGTGGAGCCGGGACCCGCGTGTGCGTAAGCACATCATCGGTGTGACCTGTCATGCCTTATATCGGCAGCGCTTTATGGGATTGATTCAAGCCCTACTACGCAGCTCACCGATGTTGCGTGTTCAGACGCAGATGGATGCTGAGGACCTTGCAGCTCTCAAGGAGCTATTGAATCCAAGCCACTCGTCCGCGGAGGCGAAGAATGAATCGCCAGAAGCCCTGTATGCCCTCGCAGTGGCCGTGCTGCGTAAGCTGTTGTGCTTGTTGGGCCAACAAGGGCCGTTGTGCCTAGTCATCGATAACCTGCACTGGGCGGACGACGCCAGTGTGCAGCTTCTTGTGAAGGCACTGAATCCGATACCTCCTGGCTTATTGGTGTTACTAGCCTGGAGAACCGATGAGGCTGCTCCATCGAATATGCCCACAACTTTCGATATTGAGTTAAAGGCTTTGCCTCCCTCCGATGCCGAAGCTTTATTTGATGCAGTTCTCCTCTCCACGCAAAGCACAACCACCCAACGCTCTTATGAGGCGATGCTTGCGGCGGGAGCTGGATTACCCTTGCATTTAGAGCAGCTCGCTTTTGCCGTGCCCCAGGCAGCAAGCTTAGCCACTGAGCATGGCTCGGAGCCGAGCATCATTCCGCAAAGCCTAAGCGCAACCTTGCTTCAACGCTTGGATTACCTCGGCTCGGAGAGGCAAGTGGCTCTTACGGCGGCGGTACTGGGCGAGCGTTTTTCCAGAGATGATCTGCAGGCGCTAACCGACTTGAGGCCTGCGCAGTTGCAAGACGCGCTCAACAAGCTTGTTGAGCAGCGCATCATCTCGCGGGTCAGCCGAACGACAACCTATGTTTTTCGCCATGGGCTTTTACAACGCGTCGCTTACGACGTGATTCCCAAGAAGTGTCGGCGGAGTTTGCATGCTCGCATCGCGGCCCGCATGAGCTCAGCCGCTGCAGAACCGGCCGAATATGCTTATCACTTGGCGGCGGCTGGGGACTATAAGCAGGCAGCACGCTACTACAATCAGGCTGGCAATCGAGCAGCACTGGCGTCTTCGCACTCCGATGCCGTCGAGCATTTTCAGCGTGCCATTCGCTGTTATGTCGAAGCCGACGGGTTGACGCCTGAAAAAGAGCTGGAACTCAAGCTCAGTTTGGCTAGCTCTATGCTCGCGGTGAAGTTTTATACCGACCCAGAGCTGAATGCGACCTGGGAACGGGTACAACAACTGGCGCGTACATCGGACAACGTTCATCTGGAGGTCTTCGCGACCTACAACGCAGGGATGTACCGGCAAATGAAAAGTGACTGGCGTGGTTGCTTGTCGCTTATGGATCGGCTGGATGAAATTGCTCAGAGCCAAAAGGCGACATACATCGCGCTAATGGCGAACCTCGGCCGTGTATTAGCTTTGGTGAACCTAGGTGAGTATGCGAGGGCTCACCGGCATGCTCTAGCCGCGAGGAGTCACTATGTGCCGAGTGATCGAGTACTGTTCCTGCGCTATAACGGTAGCGATCTAGGTATAGCCAGTTTGGCTTGGTGCGCGATGACAGCTGCAGCTCAATGTGATGATGCGGTCTGGGAGCGTGCTTTGCGCGAGGCTCAAGAAGAACTTGTTCTACACGATCATCCATTCACAAAAATATATTGCTTGGGCGTGTTGGCGCACTCCTGTTTGCACCGCTTTGAATTTACACGTGGGCATCAGTTCGCTTCAGAGGGTATGGCCCTAGCTAAGCGCATGCACCTACCGGGTATGGATGCTTATCTCAGCATTTTTGCCTACAGCCTCGCTCCTTCCATGAGCCAAGTTAGTGCACAACGCGCGAAGCTGGCTTTGGAACAAATAGAAGCTATTGGTTCGCCTGCTGGTATTGCGGCGTACTGGGCAGTTTTGGCGAGCAAAGCTTGGCGAGCTGGCCATTTTGATACCGATGTGGCTTTAGAGCTACTCGCGCGTGCAGATGCCAACGCGGCAACGCACACTCCTGGCGCGACGCCTTTGGTGGATTACATCGCCGCAAAAGCTGGTTTTTTGGGCGAGCGTCAATCTCAGTTGAGACTTCGTCGAGCATTGTCTAATGCGCAAAAGTACGGCCATGCGTCCATCTTGAGAGAGGCGGCGCGTGGTCGCTAGTTTACCAACCACAACTCCTGTTGAGCTGGTCTTAGAAGCTCTGGAATGTAGTGAGTTGTTTCAGTCACTCGAACAACCTCAGAAATTGGCAATCGCTAGGCAATGCGAGTTTCTTCAGCTTCCACGCAATGCCAATCTTCTTGAGTTTGGGGAGCGCTCTAACAGCCTGCTCCTCATCGTTTCGGGTCGGGTACAGGTCCTAGTCGAGCTTCCCAATGGCCGTCGAGTTGCCTTTAGGGAGGCAGGGCCGGGCGATACGATTGGTGAGTTTTCGGCTATCGACGGCAGGCCGCGGAGCGCCGACGTTCTCAGTCTTGAAGAGGTAAGCATTGCGGTCATGCCTCAACATGAGTTTTCAGCTTTGCGAAGCGTGCACGCCAGCATTGACGAAATACTCATGCGGCAGTTACTTCGGCAAGTTAGAGAACTCACCGCTAGAGTCGTGAGCCTTACACATCTGAGCACCGCCGAGCGTCTAGTACAAGCAGTTCTGCAGAGAGCCACGCCAGACCTGCGAGGCGGTGTGTTATTTCCCCGTTGTAACCAGTCTCAGCTCGCCAGTGAAATTGGGGCACGACGCGAAGAGGTGAACCGGATCATCCAAAAGTGGCGGCGCACAGGTTTGTTTCATCGCGAGGCAGACGGAGACTATATTCCAGACATTGGTCAGCTTCCCCTAGGCAAAGTGCTCAAGTAATCGCGGCGCATTCAATCTGGTCTGTCCGATATGCGTAAGCTTCCCCGTCAAATATCCAGGCTTCACATCTGTACTCGATGCTGTGGCGTGTGCACTTCGGAGGTGGACCACTTTGCCTCCAAGAATGCTTCGCAAAATGCGAATCACGAGGGTGCAGGCTATTGGCGGCGGATATGAGAAGAGACCAGGCGCATCGTAGAAGGCTAATCACAAGCTACCTTCTGCGTTCAGAGCTGCTTCGCAGCTTGCATCACGTGCTGGCTGGATATCACTAAGCACCTGAATAAAAGAGATTTTGTGAGTGCGCATGCATCGCAGAGAAGCGGCGAGTACGACGGACTGCAGAGCCTAAGAGTGGCTATGCAGACAATAGTCTGAGTGTTTGTTTGGGGTCAGGGCTGTGGCCCATGGGCTGCACCTAGGGTTGTGTTCCCACATTTCCGGGAGCGATCAACGAGGGATACCCAACCTAATGACAACAGTAGTAGAGAGAGCGAGTGAAAGGTCTACGCCAACAACCTCACCGCCACAAACTTCGCCCGAAGAGTTAGAGGTTCTAACCTTTTCCATCGACGACCAAAGTTACGGTTTGCCAATTACCTGTATTCAGGAAATCCGCCGCATCGAACAGGTCACTCGATTGCCGGAAACGGCTGCGTATGTACTCGGTGTGATCAATTTACGAGGACGTATTGCACCGGTGCTGGATATGCGTTGCTTGTTAGATGCAGAGCCTGAGCCCGACTCCATGGATGTGACCATCATGGTGGTGCATCAGGAGAGGTTGTTTGGCTTACGGGTAGACGGAGTATCAGACGTTCGCCGGTTGCTCTCCAGTGACCTGCACTCTATCGACACCTTGTCATTAGGCCAAAACGTGACGCAGCTCACTGCTGGAGTGGCCTCTGCTGAGGATGGGCTGGTGATCCTTTTAGATACCAACGCGCTGTGTAGTGGCTTTGTGCCGGTTGAAGGCGCTCAGGCGCAAGCTGCTTGAGGTCAGGAGACAAAAGTAATGATGAATTTTCTATCGTTCTTGGGTGGGGCAGAGCGCCATCAACATCAGGAATTAGTGTCTTATCTAGCCAGCTCGCGTGCTGGCTTTGAGCAGGGAGACTACGAGCTTGGGGAGCAGAGCGCCGCGCTGAGACAGAATTATGGCGTGGTCATTGATGGTGTCCATGCGCTGCTTGAGCCCCTGCTTGCCCGTATAACAGAGCTGGAAGCAGTTGAAGCCTCTGCGGCGACAGCGCTTGACGACATTCAAACCGTGATGTCGGCCGCTCAAGCCGGTGATTTGGATGTACGCGTTGATGTGACCAACAAATCTGGCGTCATGACGGCACTCTGCGAAAGTATCAACGAAATGCTCCAAGGTATCGCGGTGAATTACGATGCTCAGGCGCAGATTGCGGATGAAAACGGGCGTATACGGAACGCTTTGGATAATGTTCAAACAAGCGTACTGATTGCCAACAAAGAGCGCTGCGTTCAGTACGCAAATACGGCCATGACGAATTTGCTGTTCGAGTATCAGCAGCAGTTTAAGAAGCTCATCCCGGCTTTCGACCCCCGCCAGCTCATTGGTATGAGCATCGATGCATTCCATGCAAACCCTGAGCACCAGAATGGAATGCTGACGGGGCTGGCAGATACGCATGTGGCTGATATCAAAGTCGACAACTTACATTTTCGCCTCACAATCAACCCAGTGCGAAATAGCGCAAACGATATTACTGGGTACGTATTGGAATGGTATGACCGTACAGACGAAGCCTCAGTCGAGGCAGAACTTGCGGGCATTCTAAAAGCCGCAACAGCGGGTGACCTCAGCCAAAGACTGGTGGAGGAAGGCAAGCAAGGCTTTCAAAAAATGCTCGCCAGCGGCATGAACAAACTCTTGGAGCTCAATCAGGTCACCTTGGTAGAGCTAAACCGCCTCATGACAGCCCTGGCTGCTGGCGATATGACAGTCGATGTCGATATTCCTGGCGAAGGCCTCTATGCCACCTTGCGCGAAGAGACAGAATCAACGATTGCTTCCTTATCGGATTTAGTAGCACAGATTCGGCGAAGTGCGCTTTCGATTAATGACTCCTCCCGTGAAATAGCGGCGGGCAATACCGACTTATCCTCACGGACCGAAGAGCAGGCCTCGAGTCTGGAAGAAACGGCGTCTTCGATGGAAGAGCTCACCACAACGGTCCGCCAAAACGCTGACAATGCGAAACAGGCCAATCAGTTGGCGGTGGGGGCCTCCGATGTAGCAGAGCGCGGTGGTGAAGTGGTTGGCGAAGTCGTAGTTACTATGGGCGCCATCAACGAATCCGCGAAGAAAATCTCGGACATCACCTCTGTTATTGATGGCATTGCTTTCCAAACAAATATCCTCGCGCTGAATGCGGCCGTGGAAGCGGCGCGGGCTGGCGAGCAAGGGCGTGGGTTTGCCGTGGTTGCGGCCGAAGTCCGTTCTCTGGCCCAGCGGTCAGCTTCTGCGGCCAAGGAAATTAATGCGCTCATTTCCGACTCGGTCGAACGGATCAAATCTGGCTCTGTGCTGGTAGATCGAGCAGGAGAAACCATGGGCGAAGTCGTTGCCAGCGTAAAGCGTGTCACCGACATCATGGGCGACATTACATCTGCCAGCGAAGAGCAGAGCACGGGAATCGCACAGGTTACCCAGGCCATTGCACAGTTAGACGATGTGACCCAACAAAATGCCGCGCTCGTAGAGGAGTCCGCAGCGTCTGCGAAGTCCTTAGAAGATCAAGCTGAAGGTCTGGTAGAGGTGGTGCAAAGGTTCTCCATCAAGAATGAGCCAAGCCTGGCAGCAACACCTGCCAGCTCAACTAAAACAGATAAGTTTGAACTCAAGCCTGCGCCGAGCCGGACACAAAGACCTGCCACGCCAAGTACTCGCTACACCGCTGGATCATCCTCTGTGAAAGGTGGAGTGACTCAATTGGTTGAGGGAGAGGCTTGGAAGTCTTTCTAGCTTTGCAGTTGCCGATGCCCGCAAACGTCGCGGGCATCGGTTCACTTTGCCTGTGGTCAGCAGGATTGCTGCCACTTTTGTCAGGTTTGGAAGACTTTCATGAAGGCTCAGTTAGCTCGTTCAAATGAGTATGACGTATCCTCGTCGCTAGACACTGAGGTTCAAAATGCGGCGACGGCATTGCTTGAAGCATGCCCGGATGCTGTAGTGATTTGTGACTCCCACGGGCGCATCGTGTTGTGGAACGCGGCAAGTGAGTGTTTGTTTGGATACTCCCGCGAAGAGGTGCTGGGGCTCCCCGTTACGGTAATCATTCCAAACGAACATAAGCGCAATCACAACGAGGGTTTGCGGCGCCTCGCGACTACGGGGGAGCATCGTTTAGTTGGATCATTGGTTGAAGTTCCGGCCATGGCTAAGTCCGGCGAAATCATTCCAGTGGAGTTATCGCTAGGCCAGTCCGGTCAAGGTGCTAGCTTGAGGATATGTGCAGTTATTCGTGATGTGCGAGAGCGCCAACGCGTACTGCGAGACCTGGAGACTCAGCGGACCAGACTACAGGCCATGAATGATCGCCTCCACGAGTTGGTGAACGCTACCTGCCACACGCTCACAGAGCCTCTGAGAACAACACAAGGCTTGGTGACGTTTATCGAAGAGTCGTCTCCTGAGGTTTTTCCGCCTAGTCAAGCAAAGGCTTTGGCTCTGATTCGCAAAACATTGCGCAAAGGAGTCGCCGATCTGTCAGTTATTCACCGTATGGGGCAGATCCATACGCCGGAGATCCCACAGCCCGTTGACCTTTTTGGGTTTTTGCACAATCAAGTGCTGCCCGCTTTGACTCAAGCGCCCAAAGGCGTTTTTCTATGTTTTGCTGAGTTGCAGCAACTTTATGTAGCAACAAGGCCACTGTTTGTATTGCTCTTCGAAGTTTTGAAAAATGCTTGTGAACATGCTCGGCCAAATGACGAAGAGCTGAAGGTCTGGGTTGCGATTACCCAAGAGCATGGTCAAACCACACTGGCCATTTGGGACAATGGAGCCAATGTGTGCTGTGAATATGGGCGTCCGGAACTCATTGAAAACGGGTTAGATTTGATGCGCAGGAGTGAAAATTCGGTGGGGCTACCCATTGCAGCTTATGCAGCCAAGCAGCTGGGCGGCGACTTGCGACTGGCCTGCGAACTGCACGGTGGCCTTATCGTGCGTGTGACTTTACCGAACAGCTTGCCCGGCTCCTAGCCAAACACGAGGATTGCCTGAGGCACGCTGTTACCCGATGCACGCCGCTACGGCGATAAGCTCAGGGCCTGCAGCAGGGCGGCCTCGCTGGCCGGAGTTGGCACCCCGGTATCGAAGTGGCCGGCACCGGGCAGGGGCCAGCACTGGCTGTTATCGCCTTGGTCACGCGCGGCCTGACTGTAGCTTTGGCAGCTGGCCAGGCTGACGATGGGGTCGGCATCGCCCTGAATCAAAACCTGCGGTGTGCCCAAAGGCAGCAACTGTCGCGGTGAGCTCTGCGCGTAGCGAGCCGGTACCGATTGCGGGCTGCCGGCGAGCAGTTGGTCCACGCTGGCATGGCAACTGTTCTCCGGGCCGATGCGGTATTGCTCCAAATCGGTGATGGCTGCCAGGCCAATGACATTCTGGGGGAGTAAAGGCTGAGCAACAAAAAGGGCGGAGTCCTGCGGCAGCTGGTCGCGGGCGGCTGCCCAGAGGGCGAGATGACCGCCGGCGCTATGGCCCATGACCGTGAGCTGTTGCAGATCCAGATTATGCTCAGGGGCGAGCGAGGCCAGGAAGTCGATAGCTGTGCCTACATCCACGAAGGTGCCAGGCCAGCCACCGCCAGCATCACCAATGCGCCGATACTCGATATTCCAGCTGGCGTAGCCGCGTTCGCTGAGCCACTGAGCCCAATGCTCAAAATAGTCCAGGTCGTAGGCATTGAGCCAGCAGCCGCCATGAATCAACACCACCACCGGATGCGGCCCGGGGCCGGCGGGAAGTCTCAACCGGCCAAATTGCTCCGGGGCCGGACCATAGGCGATGCGCTGGCCTGCCGGTGGCGAGGGCAGTGCGGTGACTTCGCTCCACTTCAGTGGAGTCGTAGTCTGCGGCCACGGCGGTGGCGGTTCGCTAGGAGCCAGCACAGCGCAGCCCCCAAGCAGGACGCTCAATATCCCCAGCAAATATCGCATCAGGTCACCTTTAGACGGGTTTGAAAGGCGGGGTCGCGCCAGCGTTGCTCCCGCAAAATTCGCAGCAGCAGTGCTGCGGCTTGGTCGACGTCATCAGCTCTGAGGTAAGCCGGTGCCAATCCCAGACGCAATATGCCCGGCTCACGGTAATCGGCGATGACGTCGTCAGCGGCTAACGCGCGGCAAATGGCGTAGGCCTCGGGGTGGTGCAGGCTCAGCTGGCTACCGCGAGCTTCGGGCGCACGCGGGGTGAGCAGTTCACATTCATCAAAAACGGGATCCGCCTCTAAAGCCTGCAGGAGGCGCTCGAACAGAGCGCAAGATTGCTGCCATAGCTGGTGGATAGACTGCGATGCAAACACATCCAGGGCCGCGTCTAAAGCGCTCATGGACAGGATGGGCGGGGTGCCGACCTGCAGACGATTGATATCAGCCGCCGGTTGGTAGTCGGGCTCGAAGGCAAAGGGGCGCGCATGACCGAACCAGCCGCTGAGCAAAGGTTGTAGCTGGGCCTGGTGGCGCTGGGCCACATAGGCAAATGCCGGCGCGCCCGGACCTCCGTTCAAAAATTTGTAGCCACAGCCAACCGCGTAGTCCACGCCCCAGCTGTCCAAATCCAAAGGCACCGCGCCGGCCGAGTGCGCCAGATCCCAGACAATGGGAATGCCCTGGTTTGTGGCCTGGGCTTGGATGCTGGGCAGGTCTAAACGCTCGCCGCTGCGGTAATTGATATGGGAAACCAGCACCGCAGCCACGGAGTCATCCAAAGCGGCAGCGATTTGTGACCCAGGTAAGGGGCGCAGCTCCAAGTCGGGCCGCAACTGGCGCAGGCCCTGCGCCATGTAGTTGTCGGTGGGGAAGGCCTGCTCTTCCAAAAGCAGAACCCGGCGTTGTGGATGCCAACTCAGGGCCGCGTGTAGCAGTTTGAGAATATTGACGGAGGTGGAGTCACAGACCACGACCTGGCCCCGAGCTGCGCCAATGAGCGCCCCAAGTTTGTTGCCCACACGCTGGGGCAGATCGACCCACCCAGCTTGGTTCCAGCCACTCACGATGTGCTGGCCCCACTCTGCATCAATCACCCGGTGGAGGCGTTCGCGGGCCAGCTTGGGCAGGGGGCCAAGGGAGTTGCCATTGAGGTAAATGCGCCCGGCAGGCAGCACAAAATGCTCACGCAAGGGCGCATTCGGGGGAGTTACGGCGGTCACGGCGTTGATTCAAAACCCAGGTTTCAAGGCCCAGTGTGGCAAAAAGCCAGACGCGATGGAAAGCAGCAGGGGTGCATGGCGCAGCCATACTCGCCCTCGGTCCTCGGGTGGCGCGTAGGTAGTGAACCTTAAACCCGCGGTTATCTAGTGTCCTGTCTCCGAAGTTCGTTACATATCAGCGAGTCAGAACGCGGTGTGCCGCTAGGCGCGCTCGCGCAGGAATGGTTGTTCCATTTCAAGCGAGCGCAACCATTCGCCCGGAGCGAATGGACGCGCAGCCCCGCGCAGCGGGGTTCGGCCCATGGACGGGCCGAACAACACCGCGGAACGCCGCGTTCTGGCTCGCCCGCAGGGAGCCCCTCAAATCGCC
>JAHCMK010000010.1 GCA_019192445.1 Oceanococcus sp. HetDA_MAG_MS8 | reverse complement strand
CGCGCATCACCAGTTCTAAATATGTGCAGACACCACGCGGCACTTACTCCCTGAAGCATTTCTTCCCCAGCCAGCTCCAAACAGCGGAAGGGGTTAACGCCTCTGGCGCCTCGGTTAAAGCTTTGATTCGGCGGCTTGTGGATGCCGAGCCCGCAGAAGCTCCGCTCAGAGACGTGGATATTGCCGACATTCTGGCGCGCCGCGGAATTTCTATTGCGCGGCGAACCATTGCCAAGTATCGCGAAGCCCTCGGCATTCGCTCATCCAAAGAACGTATGGCTGCGCGGAAAATGCACGCTCGCCCAGCCCCTCATAACCGCAGCCTGGGAAGCTCTCAGGCGGGTTGTCGACCTGCCGCCTAAGAGGGTGAACTGATGACGATAAGAACGATTCTAGTCGACGACCATGCCGATTTTCGGCGCCTGGCACAGGTGCTGTTGTCCGAATTAGACGAGGTAGAACTGATTGCCATGGGTGGTGACGGCGAAGAAGCCGTACGCCTATGTGAAGAGCATCGCCCAGACCTGCTTTTGTGTGACATCGCCATGCCCCGCATGGGAGGTGTACAGGCAACGCGTTTGATCAAGGCCCAGGACGACGCTCCGGTGGTGGCCCTGGTGAGTATTTACGGCGATGCCGAGCACCGCTCACACGCGATCAAGGCTGGGGCTGAGCACTTCATTAATAAGGTGGATTTTCTGCCGGCTGTCGCCGACCTGGTGCACACCATGGCTGGAGGCACCCATGTCTGAATCACGGATTGTCGTCATTGACCAAGATGAAGACCGGGCCCGCGAAATCGGTGCAATTCTCCACTTTCTGGACTTCACGCCCTGCGTATTTGAGGATCTCGCTGCTGCCCAGGCCAGCGATATTCGGCCGCGTGACGCACTCGCGGTTGTTCTGGGTCAACTGCCCCTGGGGGGCAGTCATGATTTTGCGCAGTGGTGGACCTCTGACCCTAAGCACGCGCCGGCTTTGCTTTTGCCGGAGTACGGTGAGGATACGCTGAGCTTTGATCCCACGGATGTGTGGCAGCTGGCCTACCCAGTTCAGCAATCCCAACTCACGGAAATTTTGCGGCGTATCAGCATCCGCCACCTCCACGCACAAAGCGGGACTGATGCTCCTGCACTTGGTCCTAGTGGTGAAACACCTGCCATCCGCCGCGTGCGTCACATGATTGAACAGGTAGCGGGTTATGACACTTCGGTATTAATAACCGGCGAGTCAGGCACGGGTAAAGAAGTCGTGGCGCGGGCTATTCATGCTCAGTCATCCCGCAACTCCTTGCCTTTTGTGGCAGTGAACTGCGGCGCAATCCCGGCGGAGCTGCTGGAAAGCGAGCTTTTCGGCCATGAAAAAGGCGCTTTCACCGGGGCCATCAGTACCCGTCAAGGGCGCTTTGAACTAGCCGAAGGCGGAACCCTCTTTCTGGACGAAATAGGCGACATGAGTTTGCCCATGCAGGTGAAACTGCTGCGGGTGTTGCAGGAGCGTAGCTTCGAGCGGGTTGGGAGTAACCAAACCCGCCACTGTGATGTGCGTATTGTTGCGGCCACCCATCGTGATCTCGAGGAGCGCATTGCCGAGGGCAAATTCCGCGAAGATTTGTACTACCGCTTGAATGTGTTCCCCATCGAAATGCCCGCCTTGCGTGAACGCGCAGCAGACCTCCCTGAACTCATCCAGGAGTTTCGCGAGCTGCTCGAGGATAAAGGCCGAGGCGGCGTGGAATTGGCGCCGGATACCATTGCGTGCCTGCAGGAATACTTCTGGCCGGGCAATGTTCGCGAGCTATCCAATCTGATAGAACGATTGGCGGTGTTGCATCCTAATCAGACCGTGAGCATGGATATGTTGCCGGAACGTTATCGGCACCGTGCTCGAGAAGGGGCCGGCGCCTTAATCAGGCCCATGGAGGCCGGCGCCGAGCAGTTGCCTGAAGAGGGTTTAGACCTGCGCGAACATATTCGGCAGATCGAAAGTCGGTTGATCGAACAGGCTTTGGATGCCAGTGATGGCGTCGTTGCTCATGCGGCCAACCTGCTCAAGCTGCGCCGAACCACGCTGGTTGAAAAGCTCCGCAAGTACCAAATTCATCGTCCGCAAAGTGCTCAGGCGCACGGATGAGCAGGTGTCGTTAAGTTGGCACAGCAAGTCATGTGCCGTGGCACAGATTCCGCATAGAGGCAGTTTGCTATGAGTATGCAAGGTGTAGATGGTGTTCTAACCCAGCTGCGAGCCCTTCAGGCACGCAGCGGTGAGATTGCGCCGGCCGCTGATAAGTCCACGGACTCGTCTGAGTCCGTGGATTTTCAGGCGGCGTTGAGCGACGCCTTGAACGCGGTGAACGATAAACAGTCGGAGGCCAAGGATCTCAGCACCGCCTTTGTGCAGGGTAATCCCGATGTGGAGGTTGCGGATGTGATGTTGGCCCTAAATAAAGCCAGCGTATCTTTCAAGACCTTGGCTGAGGTTCGTAATCGCTTGGTGTCTGCTTACCAAGACATCATGAATATGCCGGTCTAAGGTCGGCGTAGATCACGATGGCTGCTGCCGATACCGCTCCCACGCCCGCACCCACGCTGGCGCAGAATTTACGCCGCGTCCTGGGGCACCCGGGTACGCGCCAAATTCTGAGCTTGGTGGGTATTGCGCTTGCCATTGCCATCGGCATCACCATGTGGTTTTGGTCGCAAACTCCGGGGCTGGCCCCGCTGTTTAGCGGGTTGACCACAGCCGATGAAATGAGCGTGGCACAGGCCCTGGAGAGCCGCGGCGTACGCTATGAAACGGCAGCAAATGGCACGGTCCTGGTTCCTTCAGCGCAAGTCCATGAGTTACGTCTGGCTATGGCTGCGGAGGGCTTACCAAGAGCGGCCGGTGTTGGTTTCGAGTCTATGCAGGATACTGGCGCCCTGGGCTCTAGCCCATTTATGGAGAACGCCCGCTACCAGCATGCCTTAGAGACCGAGCTCGCACGTACCATTGCTAACATGCAGTCCATTCGTTCGGCGCGTGTTCATTTGGCAACGCCGCGTCGCAGCGCTTTTGTCCGTAGCGAGCAAAAGGCTTCGGCTGCAGTGATGTTATCTCTGTACCCAGGGCGCGAGCTGGACGGTGGTCAGGTTGCCGCCATTGTCCACTTGGTGTCATCCAGTGTTCCGGCATTGAGCGATGATCGGGTGAGCGTGGTGGATCAACGCGGCACCTTATTGAGCCGTCCAACGACTGCCGCGGGGCAGGGTATGGACACCGAGCAGCTGGCCTATCAGGACCGCCTCGAGCAGCGGTACGTGCAGCGTATCCTGCAGTTGCTGCAGCCCTTAGCCGGGCCGGGCAATGTCAGCGCTCAGGTGACCGTGGATTTGGATCTGTCCCGCTCAGAACAAACCCGCGAGGTTTATGACCCTCAGTCACGGACCATTCGTTCCGAACAGACAATGGAGGAGCGCGGTGGTGGCTCCGCCACGGGTGGTGTTCCGGGGGCACTCAGCAACCGCCCGCCTGAAGAAGTGGTGGCAGCAGAGCCAGACTCTGCAGCTCCAGAGATGCGCTCACTGCAGGCCACACGGAATTACGAAATTAATCGTGTGGTGGAGCAGACCTGGCGCCAGCCCGGACAGATTCGGCGTATTAGTGCTGCCGTAGTGGTTGATCACCTACCCACTGGGGAAGAGGGTGTGCGCGATGCGCTGGACGCGGAAAAGATGGAACGAATCGAGGCCTTGGTTCGTGAGGCTATCGGGTTTTCCGCGGAGCGTGGTGATTCCGTCAACGTACAGAATCTGCGCTTCCAGGCTCCAGAGCTCGACCCCGTTGCTGATGTGCCTCTCTGGGAAGATCCCATGGTGTGGGATTTAGGCCGGCAGCTTCTAGGATTATTGGTTCTGTTGTTCGTCGCCTTCCGACTGTTCAAGCCGGCGATTGCAACGGTGCTCAAAACCGCGGACCAACCCGCTTTAGGACGCTCGACGGGAACGACCCTCGCGGTGGAAAACTCTGAAGCACTCCCAGCGCCGGCAGGAGCGCCTGGAGCGCAGGGCGCAGCGCCCAATGCCCTGACCCAAGCGCAAGTTGCCGCCCAGCTTGGTGTGGGTCCGCAGACTGGAGCGGATGGCCAAAATGTTGCTGCCCAGCAAGGCGAGTTCATGGACCCCAATGCCATCACTCCAGGAATGATGTTTGAAGATAAATTGGGCTCCGTGCGCCAGGCCGTGACGCAGGACCCGGCCAAGGTGGCCCAAGTCGTCAAAGGGTGGTTAGCCAGTGAGTGAGGTTCAAGTCCCCGAAATATCTGGGCCCGAGCGAGCCGCAATCTTATTGCTGTCCTTGGGTGAAGAGCCTGCGGCCAGCGTCCTCAAGCATCTGGATGCTAAAGAGGTCCAGAAGCTTGGCAGCGCGATGGCGAGCATGACCGCGGTGACCCGAGAGAAAGCCGAGGCCGTTATCCAAACCTTTGTGAAGGACTGGGGCGAGCAGACCTCTTTGGGCGTGGGCTCGGATGAATACATCAAGAATATGCTGGTATCGGCCCTGGGCGAAGACAAGGCCGGCCGAATCATTGACCGTATTCTCATCGGGAAGAACGCCAAGGGGCTGGAGTCCTTGAAGTGGATGGATGCCAGAGGCATCGCGGACCTGATTCGCGGCGAGCATCCGCAAATTATTGCGATTGTGTTGTCCTATTTGGATCCGGACCAATCGGCTGAAGTTTTGCCTTTGCTGCCTGCCCGGGACAGGGCCGATGTTGTTATGCGGATTGCCTCCTTGGATGGCATACAGGCCCGGGCCTTGATGGAACTGGACGAGATTATTGAGCGTCAGTTCAATGGCAGTTCGGGGTCCAAAGCCTCTAGCGTGGGTGGGCTGAAGTCGGCCGCGAGTATTCTGAACGAGCTGGATACTGCCTCTGAGCAGGCTCTGATGGAGCTAATTCGGGAGAAGGATGAGGGCTTGAGCGAACGCATCGAAGAGTTAATGTTCGTCTTCGACAATCTGAATGAGATGGACGATCGCTCCATGCAAACGCTATTGCGTGAGATCAATAACGATCTTCTGGTGGTTGCATTGCGCGGGGCATCCGAAGGCTTACAAGAGAAATTCTTCCGCAACATGTCCTCCAGAGCGGCTGAAATGCTGCGCGATGATATGGAAGCCAAAGGACCAGTGAAGCTGGCCGAAGTCGATGCTGCGCAGAAAGAAATTCTCGCGGCCGCCAAGCGCTTGGCTGATGCTGGGGATATTTCCCTGGGCGGAAGCAGCGATGAGATGGTCTGAGCATGTCATTCTCAGGTAATGACAATCGCTCTGACGCTATTTGGCATGGAGTCGAGGCGCAGCCCTGGACTCTTCCCGATTTGGATCAGGCTGCTGAAAAAGAGCAGAGCAAAGAGCCCGAAGGACCCAAGCCGCCAACCGCTGCTGAAATTGAGGCCATTTGTGAGCAAGCCCGCCAGGCTGGCTATAACGAGGGTCGTGAAGCTGGTCTACGCGATGCGCAGCAGGACCTGGACAGCTTAAGGTTGATCGCAGCACAGATGGTGCGCCCCCTGGCAGAGCTGGACACCGAAGTTGAGCGCTCTTTAGTCAATCTTGCTCTGACATTGGCACGACGAATGGTGGGTCAGGTCGTGGAGGCCGAGGCCGAGACTCTCAGGCAGCTGGTGCACCGAGTCGTCAGTCATCTGGGAAGTCTGGAAGCGCCGGTGGACATCCAGTTGCATCCGCAGGATCACGCACGACTTTTGCAGGTTCAAAATCTCGACCCTCTGTGGCGTTTGCACCCTAATGCGGATTTACAGCCTGCAGATGTCATCGTAACTCAGGATGATGCCCAAATTGATGGGCGTTTGAGTCAGCGCGTGGAGCGCCTCGCCGCAGATATGCTCGATGGACAGTAATCCGGCTCGAGAGCGGCGCAACGCCCGTTTTGCCGATGGCATTGCGGCGCGTGGAGCCCGTACTGGTATGTCCAGTGGTTTGGTCACTGCGGGTACCTTGACCCGGGTTGTGGGACTGACTCTGGAAGCGCGCGGATGTCCGGTCGCTTTGGGCACCTCCTGTGAACTGGACACGGGTCATGGTTCCCCCGTTGATGCCGAGGTGGTCGGATTCGAAGCCGATAAAATCTATTTGATGCCCCGCGGTGCGACAGCTCACTTGCAGCCTGGCGCCCGTGTGACACCTGCGGCAAGACGCGCTGAGGTGCCTCAAGGTCAGGGCTTGCTGGGGCGGGTTCTCAATGCGGACGGGCATCCTCTGGATCAGTTAGGACGTCTGCGTGGCATTCGCCATGGTCAGCTCCGTGTACCACCTATTAACCCCTTGCTGCGAGCGCCGGTGGATCAGCCACTGGATGTGGGCGTGCGCAGCATCAACGCCGTACTCAGTTTGGCCCGCGGACAGCGTATTGGCCTCTTCGCTGGTGCCGGTGTGGGCAAGAGTAGCTTGCTGGGCATGATGACCCGACATACCTCGGCGGAGGTCACTGTGGTTGCGCTTATCGGTGAGCGCGGCCGTGAAGTACAGGAGTTCGTGCAGCATACCTTGGGGGAGGAAGGCCTGAAGAATGCCGTGGTTGTGGCCGCTCCTGCCGATTCGCCTCCGCTCACTCGTGTTCGCGCCGCCTATATGGCCACTGCTATTGCCGAGGGTTTTCGCGACGATGGGGCTCAGGTATTGCTGCTTATGGACTCGCTCACCCGTTTCGCTCAGGCGCAACGGGAAATTGGCTTGGCTGTAGGTGAACCACCGACAACACGCGGTTACCCCCCTTCAGTGTTCACACACCTACCACAGCTCATTGAACGCGCCGGTAACGCTGAATCTGGGCGTGGTTCAATCAGCGCCATATATACCGTTTTGGTCGAAGGCGACGATTTGAACGACCCGGTTGGTGATCATGCCCGCGCCATTCTGGATGGGCACATTGTGTTGTCTCGCGATCTCGCAGACGCCGGCATGTATCCGGCCATTGATGTGGAAAAGTCGGTGAGCCGCTTGGCGAACGTTGTTCAGACCCCGGAGCAACAACATGACGCGCGGGAGCTGCGCGCTCTGATATCTGCTTGGCGCAGAAATCAGGAGCTTATCGCTATTGGTGCTTATAAGGCCGGGTCCGACCAGCGCACTGACCGGGCTTTGGCGCATCTGCAGTCCATTGAGGACTTTTTACGCCAAGGGCCGACTGAGGCTTGCAGCCTGCAGCAAGCGCGTTCTGAGCTCCACGCATTGGTCAGTAGCGTCATGGACCACGACTTGCAGCCCACTGCCTAAGCATTGCAGCGAAGGATTGGGACGGTGAACAAAAGAACCTTAAGGGCGCTGACGCATCTGCGCGAGCAAGAGCGTCAGGCCGCACAGCAGGTCTGGCAGCAAGGGCAAGATCGCTTATCTCGGATGCAGCAGCTGCAAACACAATTGCACCAAGCCCAACAAACTATGCAGACCAGCGGTGCGATTGACCCTGCGACGCTGCGTATGCGGCAACAGTTTGGGGCGCGCTTAGACTTTGCCCTACGCAGTGGACGATCCCAGTTAAAGGCGCAGGATCAGATTACGGAAGAGCAACGCGAAGCACTCCGGCACCGACATCAGCAAACCCTCATCGCACGTAAGCTCACGGCACGTGAGCAAACACTGCGAGCGGCGCAGCAGCTGCGTAGCGAGGAGCGCCAACTCGACGACTTCAGCAGTGCTCGCCATGGACGCTTTGCTTAACACTACAGGCGCCAAGCTGGAGGTAGGAGCGGGGGCGAAGGCGCGCAGCTCCGCTGCAAAGCTTGGCGAAGAATCTGCGGGCTTGGAAACGGACACTTTTGGTGCTCTGCTCCAAGCAGATGTCCAGAGCCAACAAGCCCAGGTCCCAACATCCCAGGCTCAAGTATCGAATGACCAGGGACAACCCGTGGATGCTGAGCAAGCATTGCCCGAATCGGTCACCCCTTCACCCGTATCCGCTTCAGTGCAGAGGGGCGCCGTCGACACAGGCGAGGCCATGCCAATGGCAACCAAGCTGCTGACTCAGGATGGGCGCCGAGACATCGACATTCCAGCTCAGGTGTCACGGGTAAAACCAAACTTGGAGGTGCCAAGGCCTGCTGTGTCTGGCAAAACAGCAGCGACACCGCATGCTAGTGACTTGGTCGACCCCCAAGCACTCCCCAGCGCCGAGCCCCCCGCGGCCAACACACCGCACATAAAACAAGCAGAGGGAGCAACCCCTCCTCTGAGCTCAGCCTTAAGTGCATCTACCCTCGCTCCCAAGTCTGCATCGCAGTCTCAGCCGTCTTTACTGAGCCCGCCAATCGAGAATGCCCCAAGTCGGGGTGTGCAGCCTGCTTTAGGCGCCGGACAGCCTGGCGAGGTGGACTTAGCTGAGACACGAGCGCAGGCGGATGCAGCATTACCCGTGGCGCGGAACGGTTTGCAAGGACGCTCTGCAGGCCATCAAGAGCTAGCTGCAGCAATCGAAAAGCCGACCTTATTGGCGGGCCAGACGCAAGCACTTGGGGCAGGGCCTGCGTCACAGGCTCAGCGAGCTTCGACAGAGCGAGTAGTGGAAGCTGTCACCAAGAGTGGATTAGCTGGAGCGAGAGCCAGTGGTCCAGTCGATTCAACTACAGCAGTCGCCAGTCCCATGCTGACTGCAAAACAGGTTGGCTCCGTAGAAGGCAGAGCGATGAATCCGCCGAGCCTGCAAGATTTGGCGCTCCAAGCCAGCCAATTGACCGCACCATCGGCAGCATCAGCGGCGGGGCAAGCGGCGCTGAGTCACGGCCACGGTTCCGGCGAAATCTCATCACAGAAGACCGCCAAAGCCGTTATGGGGTTTGCGTCACAGGAAGTGCCAGATGCAGTGATGCCCAAAACAATTGCTGCGGCTGAGTTGGGACAACAAGCAAGCGCTGACCCTGGGGTTTTGGACATGTCTTTGGGCCCAGCCTTCGAGCCTCATCTCAGCGGGATTTCGATCACTGAGTCATCACCGAATGGAGTACTTACGCCTATTGGCCCACTAAGCACTGCACCCACATCATCGGTAGCTATGCTGGGGTTATCTGCCCCACTGACTGGTCTGAGTGCTCAGACCACCATCAACATGCAGGATGCGAACTGGCCGGCGCAGCTGGGCCAGGAGCTTGTTCAGCTCCGGCAAGCGGGCGAACAAGCGCTCAAAGTTGTTTTGGCCCCGGAGCATCTGGGGCATATGGAACTAGAGCTGCGGCAACTCAGTGACGGTAGCTTGGAATTACGAATGCAGGCCGAAAATTCTTCCGCACGAGATTTGTTATTGGCGCAAAGTTCTGAGCTGCGTGAGAAGCTGCACAACCAGGGAATGAGTTTGAGTCACTTTAGCTGCAGTAGCCAAGAGCAGCGGGACAGTACGCGACGCCAAGAATCCGGCGAAGGACAAGGCCTTGCTGAGGCAGCGTCGGACGGCGCCGACAAAGATACGTCGCCAGCAGGGCATATCGCAGCCGTTTCTAGCGCGGGATTACACCTCTACGCCTGATATCAGCGGGCTTTGACTGGATGAACATTTGCGGCGGCACAACACTTGCCGCCCGCGGATGTACTTCATGGGAATTGCTCCAGTGGCTGATAAGGACACCGAAACACAGGCGGCTGCAAAGCCTAAGAAGTCCCGCAAGGGCCTGTTTATTTTATTAGCGCTGCTGTTGTTGCTCGGTGGCGGGGGCGCCGCCGCCTACAAATTTCTGGTTTTGGATAAGCAGGTTGCGGAGGAAGGCGCGCTGGATGGCGCGGAGGAGACGCCAGCCAAACTGGCTCCCCATTACATTGAGCTGCGCCCGGCCTTTGTGTCTAACCTTTCTGATAGCGACGTGCTGCGCTTCGTACAAGCCGAAGTCGACCTCATGACACGCGATCCTGAGGTGCCGATGAAGGTGGAAGAGCATATGCCGGCCATCCGTCATGCGCTTCTCTTGACATTGACTTCACGCCGCTTCGCCGATCTTTTGACGCAACAAGGCAAAGACCAGACGTTGCAAGACATGCGTCAAGACATCAACAAACTACTCCTAGACCGCACTGGAATCGCAGAGCCCATAGAAGAGGTGTACTTCACCAGTTTGGTGGTTCAATAAGATGAGCCACGACCTGCTCAGTCAGGACGAGATCGACGCCCTCCTTGATGGTGTCGACACCGGTGAGGTCGAGACCGAAGAGGAAACCGACACGGAGGGTGTGCGGACTTTCCATTTTGGTGGTCAGGACCGAATTGTTCGCGGCCGCTTGCCCAGCCTGGAAATGGTTGGGGAAAGGTTTGCCCGCCAGTTTCGCGTCACCTTATTCAATATTTTAAGGCGCAACCCAGAGATTAGCTTTGCGGGTCTGGAGTCGATGAAATACAGCGATTACATGCATCGCTTGTATGTACCGACCAACCTCAACCTGTTTCGCGCCAAGCCACTGCGCGGGACGGCTCTGCTGTTGATGGAGCCAAAGCTGGTGTTTGGGGTTGTAGATCGCTTCTTTGGAGGTGACGGCCGTTTTAACACGCGCATTGAAGGCCGCGAGTTTACGGCCACGGAAATGCGGGTTATCCGGATCTTGGTAGACGCAGCCTTCGAAGATCTCAAAGAAGCGTGGCGGCCCATCATGCCCTTGGATCTGGAGTACATCCAATCTGAGCTTAATCCTCACCTCGCTACTATTGTTAGCCCCTCCGAAATTGTTGTGGTCTCGCGCTTCACCATCGATCTGGATGGCACCAGTGGTGAGCTACACATCACTTTGCCCTACGGCATGATCGAGCCCATTCGGGAGCAGCTTTCTCACGGCATTCAGTCGGATCGTACCGATAGAGACCAGCGCTGGGACGACAACCTACGCTCTCACGTGCGTGAGTCAGAGGTGGAGCTGCGCGGTGTGCTCGCTGAGCCACGCATCACAATTGCCGACCTGCTCAGCCTTACTGAGGACGACATCATTCCCATCAAGTGGCCGCCCGAGGTGGAAATACGGGTCGAGAATCAGACCCGCTTTAAAGGGCAGTTTGGCGTATCAGCGGGGCATAACGCTGTGCTGATTCAGCAGGTTATTAGTCCCGAGCCTAGTCCGCCGCAGTTTGGGGAAACGGAGTAAATCATGAGTGAAGAGCAAACAGACGCTGATATGGACATGGCGGCTGCCATGGCTGAGCAAGCCGAATTTGAGAAAAAGCAGCAAGAGCAGGCCGCACAAGCAGGTGATGCAGAGCAGGGTGTTGCGGACCAGTCCTATGAGCCTCCGGAATTGCACGCAGGCCAGAGTGGTGCCCCCAGCGGCACGACGGTGGATGGGAAGAACCTGAAGCTGGACCTGATTCTGGACGTCCCTATCACCCTATCCATGGAAGTGGGTCGCTCCCGTGTGCCTATTCGCAATTTGCTGCAACTCAACCCAGGTTCAGTCGTTGAGTTGGATCGTGTGGCTGGTCAACCCTTGGATGTCTTCGTCAATGGGACTTTGATTGCCCACGGTGAAGTGGTTGTTGTGAATGAAAAGTTTGGTGTTCGCCTACTGGATGTGGTGAGCCCGGCAGAGCGCATTCGCAAGCTGCAGGAAGGCTAAGAGCATGTCCACGGTCACGCCCATGCTCAGCATGCTCCTGGTCTTATTCGGTCTATTGGCTGCGTTTTGGGTGTTAACCCGAGGGCTGGCTCGCATGCCGGCACTGCAAAAGCTATTACCGAAAGCATCAGGGCGGATTCTGACCAGCGTTGCTGTGGGCCCGCGAGAGCGAGTGGTGGTCGTTGATCTTGGTGGTGAGGCTTTGGCATTGGGGGTGGCGCCTGGTCGTGTGCAGTTACTCACCAAATTGGATGCGCAGACGGCGAAGGCGCTCACCAGCTCTGCACACGCACCGGCCTCATCGCCGAGAAGAAATGCAAGCTCATGATCCGCTTGTGCCTCTTGGTTCTGCTGCTTATTCCGAGTCTGTCCTGGGCACAAGAAGCGACCGGGCTGCCGGCAGTCCAGTTCCAGGCAGGGCCCGACGGCGGAGGAACGTATTCTTTGTCTATCCAGCTTTTGCTGGTGATGACCGCGCTTACTCTGTTGCCAGCCGTCATACTCATGACCACGGCCTTTACAAGAATCATTGTGGTGCTGGGCTTGTTAAGGCATGCCCTCGGCACGGGGCAAACGCCTTCTAATCAAATTCTGCTGGGCTTGGCTTTGATGTTGGCCATGTTCGTCATGCGCCCGGTTTTGGAACAGGTGTATGCCGAGGCTTGGGAGCCTTATGCGGCCGGAAGTTTGAGCCCAGCTGAGGCTTTGAATACCGCTTTGCAGCCCATGCGCGGTTTTATGTTGGCGCAAACGCGCGAAACCAGCCTGCAAAGTTTGGCGGAGATGGCTGGTGATGGTCCTTATGCCAGTGTGGATGAGGTCCCTATTGCTGTTCTACTACCCGCCTTTGTGCTCAGTGAATTGACCACCGCTTTTCAGATCGGGTTCATGCTCTTTGTGCCCTTTGTCGTCATCGACTTGGTCGTGGCATCGGTATTGATGTCTATGGGCATGATGATGCTGTCGCCGATGCTGATTTCTTTGCCGCTCAAGATCATGTTGTTTGTCTTGGTCGATGGCTGGACCCTACTGATGGGGTCTTTGGCAGCGAGTTTCCAATGACCAGCGCCGACGTGATCGATCTACTCCGTCAGGCTATGACGCTGACCTTTTTGGTGTCGGCGCCCATGTTGCTCGTTGCCTTGGGAGTGGGGCTTGTTGTTGGCTTATTCCAGGCGGCAACTCAGGTCAACGAAATGACCTTGTCCTTTATTCCTAAGCTTCTGGCCATGGGTGCGGTCATGCTTTTGGCCGGAGGCTGGATGCTTGAGCATTTGGTGGACTTCACTCGTCGGTTAATGCTGAGCTTCCCGCAAATCGTTGGTGGCTAGGCCATGGAAGGCGGCCTCATTCTGAGCATGCCCCTGCTGCAAGAGGGCCTATGGGTCAGCTTAAGGGTCGGTGGCATGTGGATGGTCATGCCGGTATTTGGCAGCGCGGTGCTGCCGAACCGCATTCGCTTGTTGTTGGTCATTGCAACCGCGGCTTTGGTCTGGGTGGCGCTCGGCGATGGCCTGAGCATGCCGGCTATGGATGGTCCGCAATTCTGGATGGCTGCACTGTCTGAGCTGGCCATCGGTATGTTGCTTGGCTTTGTACTGCGTTTGGTGTTTGAAGCCATGCTGCTGGGTGCAGAGTTGATGAGCCTGGCGATGGGGTTGGGCTTTGCGCAACTTAATGATCCCTTGCGCGGCACCTCCGCGCCGGTGTTGGGTCAACTCTTCAGCGTCTTTACCACCTTGGTCTTTCTAAGCCTCAATGGCCATGTGTACATGCTTCAGTGGCTTCTTTGGAGTTATGAGACGCCGAGCCCAGGTTTGGCTTTCTGGCTCAATGACGGCATTTTGCAATGGTCAGGCTGGATGTTTATTCATGCATTACAAGTCGCTCTTCCGGCCTTGTTCGCCTTGCTGTTGGTCAATCTTGGATTTGGTGTCATTAGCCGTTCGGCGCCGAGTTTGAATTTGCTCGCCGTTGGCTTCCCGGCGGCATTGCTCTTAGGCTTGGGCCTGCTAGTGATCCTGGCACCGGTACTGGTGGAAAAAGTACAAGTCGGCCTGGAGGCTGGCTACATGCTTATTGCCGATCTACTGAGCTAGACCAATGGCAGAGGACAGTAGCGCCCAAAAAACAGAAGAACCGACTCCCAAACGAATCCGTGAAACTCGGGAAAAAGGGCAGGTAGCGCGTTCTAGGGAGGCTGGGACCTTGATGGTTACCTTGGCCTCGGTGATTGCCATGGTCGGGACCGGAGCGGCGACCATAGACAATATCCGCAATGACTTACGTCAGGCTCTTATCTTCGAAGCTCAAGAGGTTGCGGGCGCGGATCTGCTACACATCCTGGGGCATACCTTGTTGCAGGGCCTCGGCTGGATGGTGCCCTTGCTTATCGCCTCGATTCTCGGAGCCTTGGCCGGTAGTTTGCTGCTAGGTGGTTGGAACTTTTCCACCAAGGCCTGGGTGCCAGATTTGAAGCGATTGAACCCCTTAAGTGGATTCAAACGCATGGTCTCTGTGCAAGGGCTGTCTGAGCTGCTCAAGGGTTTGGCGAAGTTTGTATTGCTGGGCTGTTTGCTGGCGGCAATCCTTTACCTGTATCGGCAAGAGCTGCTGAATCTAGGGCGCTTGGCCTGGCCACAAGCGCCGAAGCTGGGCGCTCATGTGGTGATTGTGGCCCTGGGAAGTCTGTGTGCGGGGTTGTTGATCATCGCCGCGATTGATGCTCCCTTCCAGGCCTGGCATTACCACAAGCGCTTAAAAATGACCCTGCAAGAGGTCAAGGACGAACGCAAAGAAAGTGAGGGCAGACCAGAGATCAAGCAACGGGTACGCCAGCTACAGCATCAAATGAGCCAGCGTCGTTTGCAGGAGCGCGTACCACAGGCGGATGTGGTTGTGAGTAACCCTATGCATTTCTCGGTTGCCCTGAAGTATGACGCGGACGAAATGGCTGCCCCCCAACTGATTGCCAAGGGGCGCGGCCCAGATGCGCAGCTTATTCGGCAGATTGCGGCAGACAATGGGATTCCTCGGGTCGAGGCCCCTCCCTTAGCACGCGCCTTGTACCGTTTTGTGGAGGTAGATCAAAGCGTGCCTCAGGCTTTGTATTTAGCGGTTGCGCAGATCCTCAGCTACGTCTATCAGTTGCGTCGTAGCACCGCCGGTCAGGCCCCGCCCGTTCCGCAGCCACCTATTCCGGAGGGTTGGACCTGGGATCCAGTAGACGATGTAAGCAGCGAGGAAGAGTAGTTTCTGCTTCGCTAGGCAATACCCCAGTAATCCCACAGGGCGGGCAGCGTGCAGGGCCAAACGCTTTAGCATCATCGATGCTGCTAACCGTTGGCGAGGAGCAGGCTTCCATGGCATTGCAATTGCAAAACAGCCATATCTCTGACGCGCAGGATGGAAGTAGGGGTTCATGGAAGCACGGGTACCAACTTGGAGTTCGGCCCTACAGACCTTAGCCCGCGGGGAGCTTGGCGCACCGCTACTGTTGCTACTCATCATCGGCATGATGGTGATCCCAATGGCGCCGTGGCTACTGGACCTGTTGTTCAGTTTCAACATCGCCTTGTCGGTAGCGATTCTGTTGGCCGTGATCTACGCCATGCGCCCCCTTGAGCTGTCCGCCTTCCCGACGGTGCTTCTGGTTGTCACCCTGCTGCGGCTGGCTTTGAACGTGGCCAGTACGCGTGTGGTCTTGCTCAACGGGCATGCCGGCGAGGGCGCTGTTGGCCGTGTGATCGAAGCCTTCGGTTCCTTCGTTATTGGCGGCAATTACGCAGTTGGCCTAGTGGTCTTTGTGATTTTGACCATCATTAACTTTGTAGTGGTCACGAAGGGGGCCGAGCGCATATCTGAAGTGAGTGCCCGCTTCACCCTCGATGCGATGCCCGGCAAGCAGATGGCTATTGACGCTGACTTGGGTGCCGGTTTGATGGGGCCAGACGAAGCGCGGGTCAAGCGGGCAGAAGTGGCACAGGAGGCAGACTTCTACGGATCCATGGATGGTGCCAGCAAGTTTGTCCGAGGGGACGCCATTGCCGGCCTGCTGATCTTATTTATTAACCTCATTGGTGGTCTCCTCATTGGCACCTTGCAGCATGACCTGCCGGTGGGTGAGGCCGCTGAGACCTACAGTCTGTTGACCATTGGCGACGGTCTGGTGGCACAAATCCCGGCGCTATTGCTATCCATTGCGGTGGCCATTCTCGTCACCCGGATGAGCTCCTCGCAGAACATGAGCCAAACGGTGATGGCGCAGCTATTCGCGACACCGCAAGCTCTTCTGGTTACCGCGGGGATCTTGGGCTTTATTGGCATTATCCCGGGGATGCCGAATCTGCCCTTTTTGATTCTGGCATCAACCATGGGCGGCGCTGCCTATCTGCTTCGGCAAAAGGCTCAGCGTAAGGAGCAGCAGGCCCTGGCCGAAGAGCAAGCCGAGGCTGCAAAACCACAAGCCCCAGCAGAACTGGGTTGGAAAGATGTTCCCCTGGATGAGCCTCTGGTGCTAGAGCTGGGCTACCGACTGATCAGCTTAGTGGATGAAAGCCAGGGCGGAAGCCTTCTGGGACGCGTGAAGGGTGTGCGTAAGAAACTGACCCAAGAGCTGGGTTTCCTGATTCCCGCTGTGCATATTCGTGACGATCTGGAACTTCGTCCCTCGGCCTACCGCATTCGCGTTTATGGCACCACTGCGGCCCAGGGGGAGCTAAGACCGGGAATGGAGTTGGCCATGGCCGGAGGCTCCACAACGGGAAGCCTACCTGGAACGCCAGTGAAAGATCCCGTATTCGGATTAGAGGCCTGGTGGATTCTGCCGGATCAGCATGATCGGGCCATGGCACAAGGTTATACCGTGGTGGATGGGCCCACCATCATCGCCACCCATATGTCGCAGGTGATGTCCGCCCAAGCGGCCGACTTACTGGGTCATGAAGAGGTGGAGCGGTTGATTGCTCGCGTGGCTGAGCACGCGCCGAAGTTGGTAGAGGCCCTCACGCCCAAGCCGCTTTCAACGGCAGTCCTGGTTCGGGTGCTACGTAACTTGCTCTCTGAAGGCGTACCTATTCGCAATATGCGCACCATCGCCGAGTCGTTAGCGGGCCTTGCCACGCATAGCCAGGATCCCGACGCTCTCACAGCCCAACTCAGAATCGATCTAGGGCGCCAGATTACCCAGCAAATTGTGGGTCCAGAGAATGAGCTGCCGGTACTGACTTTAGATGCAGGTCTGGAGCGAACCCTGAGCGATGCGGTGCAAAACAATGCCTTGGATCCGGGGCTGATGAACTCCTTACAAGAGCGATTGCAGCGCGAGGCCCAGCAATTGCAAGCCCAGGCTCAGCCGGTGGTCCTGTTGGTCCAAAGCGCCTTACGCAAGCTACTCGCACGCTTGCTACGGAGCGCGGTCCCCGGATTGCAGGTGCTGGCCTACGACGAGATTCCGGATAACCAGAGATTGCGCGTGGTGAACACCCTATGAAAATCAAACGCTTTGAAGCGCCGGACATGCGGGCGGCCCTACGCCAGGTTCAGCATGAACTCGGGGCGGAAGCGGTGATTCTGTCGACCCAAAACCTGGGTGATCAGGTCTGCGTAATCGCCGCACTCGATTACGACGCCGCCTTACTGGCGCCAGCGCAGGAACCGCCGCCACGGGCGAAGAGTCCGGAGCCAGAGCGTGGGCCAGCCGATGCAGGTGCTACTCCGTATCGCTTAGCCATGGCCTCGCAGCAGACTTCTCCCCAAGCGGATCCGGCGGCATCATCGAGTACACCCGATTCCGACCATCGAGTGGCGAGTATCGAGCAGGAGCTCTCTAGATTGCGCGAGCTGCTGGTCGATCGCCTGCCGCAGCAGGGCCAGGGCCAAGGCGGCATGACGGAAAACAATGTCTTGCATCGCATTGGCTTGGAGCCCGGTTTGGTGACCCGGTTGCAAACTGAGTTACAGATGTTGGGCGTCGAAGAGAATGAGAAATCCTTGTGTGCGAGTGTGGTGCGGCGGCTTCAGCGTCGCCTGACCGATCAAGAGTCTCACCACATCGCTTTAATTGGTCCGACCGGGGCGGGTAAAACAACCACGGCTGCAAAGATCGCTGCTCGTCATCTCATGCGTTTCCCACAAGCGCGCTTGCGTTTGGTCTGTACCGATACTTATCGCATTGGAGGCCGGGAGCAATTACAAAGTTTCGCCAGGCTCTTAGGGGCACAGGTTGAAGTCATCGATGATTTCGATCGATTGCGCGCCGTGGTCGCCGAAACCCATGCTCCCGACCTGCTGATTATCGATACCCCTGGTATCGGTCCACGCGATCATGAGCTTGCGCAGCAACTGCCCTTACTCACGCAGATTCCAGGCTTGTGCACTTTGCTGTGTTTGCAGGCCTCAACTCACCCTCTGGAGAGTCGCAGGGTGCTTCAACGCTACTCCACAGCGCAGCCAGCTGGGCTGATTCTTACGAAGCTGGACGAAACCCATTTATGGGGTCCAGCGATTTCCCTGGTGGTTGAACAGGAGTTGCCAGTGTATTGGATGACGGATGGGCAGCGGGTCCCACAGGACCTGCATCGTTGGAACGCGGCCACCATCATCGGACATGCGGTAGCGGCCGCCACGCCGGACGACAATTCGGGCCAGGATACGGAGGTTCACAATGCTTGTGCCTAAAGGCGCGGCTCATCAAGCCCAAGAATTGGTTGGCGTGCGCCAGAAGTCCTCGCGCGCTCGGGTGATTGCGGTAGCCAGTGGTAAGGGCGGGGTGGGAAAAACCACTTTGTCCATCAACTTGTCCACGGCTTTACAGATGAAGGGGCAGCGCGTACTGCTCTTTGACGCCGACTTTGGCTTGGCCAACGTGGATGTATTGCTGGGCTTACACCCGCGCTTGCATCTGGGCCATGTGCTGGAAGGTAAGGCCAGGCTCATTGATACCGTAGTCGAGACCAAAAGTGGACTTCGCATTGTGCCGTCACCCTCTGGCCAGCGCCGTATGGCCGAGATGAGTGATGCCATGCGTACTGGCCTTATTCACGGATTCTCAGAGTTCGCTGGTGAAGTGGACTGTCTGGTTATCGACACCGCCGCGGGTATCACTGGCAATGTTTTGGCTTTAGCTCAGGCGGCCCATTCTGTGCTCGTTGTAGTTTGTGATGAGCCCGCGGCAATCACCGATGCTTACGCCCTCATTAAGGTGTTATCGACCGAATACCGGGTCCGTAATTTTGAGGTGGTTGCGAATCAAACCCGCTCCGTAGCCGAGGGGCAGTTACTCTTCGAAAAGTTGCAGCGGGTGACAGATCGCTTCTTAGATGTGTGTTTGCATTACGCGGGTTACGTTCCCTTTGATGAGCAAATCCGCGCGGCGATCCAGCAGCAACGCACGCTGGTGGACTGGCAGCCGGGAACCCCAGCCGCTCGCGCCATTCATCAACTTGCTGAAAAGGTCTTGAAGTGGCCGCTGCCCGATGCGCCTAGAGGCCATATTGAGTTCTTTGTGGAAAGCCTGGCTCAGGTGGACCCTCGCGCCATGGTGGGAGCAGCCTAATGGTGGCGGTGGCTTGGGAAACTGCGCCCGCACAAGACCCGGCCGAACTAGCGCGCATTCATGCGCCCTTAGTACGGCGTATTGCTCTGCATTTAGCGGCAAGGCTTCCTGCGGGAGTTGAACTGGATGACTTACTCCAGTCCGGAATGTGTGGGCTGCTAGAAGCGGCGCAAAGCTATCAGGCCGACTCCCAAGCCAGTTTTGAAACTTTTGCTGGTTACCGCATTCGTGGTGCCATGCTGGATGAACTGCGCCGAGGCGATTGGTCGCCCCGCTCAGTGCATCGACAATCGCGTCGTCTTGCCCAGGCTCGGCAGCAGCTGGAGCAGTCCTTAGGCCGTCCGCCAAGCATTCGTGAAGTGGCCGAAGCCTTAGAGATGAGTCAGGCCGAAGTGCAACAGCTAGAGTCTGATGGGCAGCGCTGTCAGCTACTCGCTTTAGATGCCGAGCCCGAGGACGAGATGGGCTCCAGCCAAACGCGCCATTTACGCAGTAGTGAGGCTGGCCCTGACCAACTCATTACTGAAATGCAAAGTAAACAGCAGCTAGCGGAAGGTATCCGCCAGCTGCCTGAACGCGACCAATTGGTGCTCTCGCTGTATTACCGGGAAGAGCTCCATCAGCGTGAAATTGCCGAGGTCCTCAGCGTGACGGAATCTCGCGTCAGTCAGCTTCATTCCCGTGCTCTCAAGCGTTTACGTGAAATATTGCAGGTTGAATCCTCGCCAGGTTCTGGGCCTAGGCGAGGTCCAGCAACCACATCTACGGAGGTTAGTTATTCATGAGTCCTGATACCCGCATCCTCGTAGTCGACGACTTCCCCACCATGCGTCGCATTGTGCGTAACTTACTGGGGGAGTTGGGCTACACCAAAATTTCTGAGGCCGACGATGGGCAGACGGCCCTGCCTATGCTCAAAACTGGCGATTTCGACTTTTTGGTCACCGATTGGAACATGCCCGGTATGACCGGCATCGATTTGCTCAAGGCTGTTCGGGCCGATGAAAAGCTTGCCAAGTTGCCGGTGCTGATGGTCACCGCCGAGGCGAGTAAAGAGCAGATTGTTGAGGCTGCGCAAGCCGGCGTGTCTGGCTACATCATCAAGCCCTTCACAGCGGCCACCTTGGCCGAAAAACTCGAGCGGATCTCTGCTCGTATGCAGGCAGCGGCTTAAATCATGGCGCGCACGGAGGCGGCGCAGAGTCGTCGGGAATCGGAGGCACCGACAGCGGAACAACGCGAGGGAATACTGGTGCAAGGATTGGCGCAACTGGCCTCTCATCTGGCTCAGGAGCTGCAGGGCCTGGATAATGATGGACGACTTCGACGAGCCGTCGCCGACCTTCCAGATGCACGCAGCCGACTTCAGGCTGTCGCTGAGATCTCGGAGCAAGCGGCTCACCGGACTTTAGATCTGGTGGAAGAGGCGCAGGTCGAGGTGCGGGCGCTTAAACAACACGCCGACCCTGAGGTGCAGGCCGGTGCTCAGCGCCTTGCCACAGTGTGCGTATCTCTGGCTGAAGCCCAGGGTTTCCAGGATTTATCCGGTCAGATCATCTCGCGTGTGCATGGCATTTTGGAAACCATGCAGGGCGGGTTGGAAACGCTCATGGAACGGGCAGGTGTGGCCATGCCCCAGGACGGCGATGCAAGCCCGGCACCAAAATTGGCCGGTCCGCAGGTGGCGGGTTTACAGACCAAAAATACAGCGTCGCAAGATGATGCGGATTCCCTCTTGGATGACTTAGGAATTTAAGCCATGGATCAAGAGCTGCTACAGGACTTTCTGACCGAGTCGGTTGAGCTTACTGAGAGCTTAGGCCCGTCTTTGATGGACCTTGCTGAAGCCGACGGTGATCCTGGAGCAATTCACGCCCTGTTTCGTAGCTTCCACACGCTCAAAGGCGGTGCTGGCTTCTTAGGTTTGGACGCCATCGTGAACTTATGTCACGTGGCCGAGGACCTATGCAGTGCCTTGCGTGCCCCTGAGGTATCCCCCATACCGGAAGATATTGATGTTCTCAGTGAGTCCATCGACGTACTCGAGGCGCAAATGGGGGCCTTGCGTGCCGGAAGCGAGATACCTGTAGCTTCAGAAGCTTTGTTACAGAGCCTGCGGCAGGCCTCTGCGGGCGTTGCCCAGCGTAAATCCGGTGACACGGCTGATCAGCCAGCTGCGCAGGCCCCAGCCGAGCCTAGCGCCGCAACGGCATCGGCACAGCCGGAATCAGAGTCCGCCCAGCGCACGCCTCTGGACGACGATCTCGAAGCAATTCTGGACCAAGTCCATGGCATCTCTGAGGCGCCGCCGACGCAGGCCCCAGCAGCTGCACAGCCTCCAGAAGCTGAGCAGCCTTCGGCAGCCGCCAAGGGCTCAGCGGATGATGAGCTCGACTTTGAGGCGCTGCTGGACGCCGCTCATGGAATTGATTCGGCCCCAGCAACATCTGCTGATCCCTCCGACAAGCCCCAACCCCAGCAGGCGGCTCAGCCGAGTCCTCCGCCAGTATTGCAGAGCGAACCCGACACCAAGCCGGCGCCAACCTTGTTGGAGACCGAGGCCCCAAGCAAGCCGCGCGCTGCCAGCGCTACTCCGCCGGTGGCGCCGCCACCGGTTGAAACCTCCATACGGGTCGACACCAAACGCCTGGATGCGGTCATGGATTTGGTAGGGGAACTGGTTTTGGTACGCAATGCACTACTGGTGCAAAGCGATAGGAGCAGTCAAAAAGCGATTACGACTCTGGATCGGGTCACAGCCGATCTGCAAACAGCGGTGATGCGCATTCGGATGCAACCGCTCACCAAGATGTACTCGCGCTTGCCACGCATGGTGCGTGACTTGGCGAGAAATCTTGGTAAGCAGATTGAGCTAGAGCTGGAAGGCGCGGAAACCGAACTCGATAAAAACGTGGTTGAGGCCTTGTCCGACCCGATGATTCATTTGGTCCGCAATGCCGTGGATCATGGCATCGAAGACCCTGAGCATCGCAAAGCCGCAGGGAAGCCGCCACATGGGACGGTACGGCTGCGGTCACGTGCGCAGGGGGATCATGTCGTAATCACCCTGCAGGATGATGGCGCTGGTATGGACCCTAACAAGTTGCGGGCAAGAGCTATCGAACGCGGGCTGCTCACAGGGGAGCAAGCCGCTGCCCTGGATACCCAGGCCTGTTTACAGCTTATCTTCGCACCTGGCTTTTCCACCCGCGAAACTATCTCTGATGTCTCCGGGCGTGGTGTAGGCATGGATGTAGTGCGCACTAAGATCGAGGAGATGGGCGGTGAGGTGAATTTGAGTTCAGAGGTCGGCGAAGGCTCGGTCATCGAGCTACGCTTACCCCTGACTTTGGCCATTCTGGCTACCCTGATGGTGTCTGTAGGGCGCCGAGTATTCTCGCTGCCTCTATCGGCGGTTGAGGATGTGCGCCGTCTCAGCCCGAATAGTCTCACCGTATTGGATGGGCGGCAGGTCATGCTGGTCGATGATGAGCCCCTGCCGGTCTTTGATCTCAGTTTGTGGGTTCCCAGCGAAGCGGAGCATAGTCGTAGTCACGGCCATGGCATCGTGATGCGCTCTGGAGCCCAGCGCTATGCGGTAATCGGCGCTCGCGTCATGGGCAGAGAAGAGGTCGTGATTAAGGCCTTGGACACCAGTCTGTCGGATGCTGTGTGCTTCTCTGGCGCAACGGTAACAGGTGATGGGCGCATCGCATTGGTCGTCGACCCTGGCGGGTTGCTTAAAGGTGGACCCAGGCGTCCCCCACATAGCATGGCCGCCTAGCGGGAGCGTGACTCAGCATGGACAAACTCACCATCACCGGGTTGATCCTGGCCATGGTGGCAGTGATCGGCGGCAGTATGCTCAAAGGCAGCGGAGTCGGCGCTTTGCTTTCGCCGGCCGCCTTTGTCATCGTGCTGGTGGGCACCCTCGCGTCCATCTGTGTACAGACCCCAGGCGAGACGATGCTGCGAGCGCTCAAAGTCTTCAAATGGACGCTGCGGCCGCCGCAGGAGAACCCTCAGCAGGCCATCGCCCGGATCTTGGACTGGAGTCAGGTCGCTCGCCGTGAGGGGCTGCTCGGCCTAGAACCCCAAATTGCCAAGCAAAATGATCTCTTTGTGCGTAAGGGCCTGCAGTTTCTGGTTGATGGGGTAGAGCCGGATGTGCTTCGCGACATTTTGGAAACAGATATCGATACCCATGAGCACACCTATATCAATGCCGCCAAGGTGTATGAAGGGCTTGGTATCTACGCGCCAACGCTGGGCATCATTGGCGCCGTCATGGGGTTGATGGCAGTGATGCAGAATCTGGCGGATCCGTCCAAGCTGGGCACCGGTATTGCGGCGGCTTTTGTGGCGACCATCTATGGAATTGCATCTGCCAACCTGTTTTTCCTGCCCATTGCGGCCAAGCTCAAAAGCGTTGTCGCCGACCAGGTGCGCAATAAAACCATTCAGCTAGAGGGCTTCGTGGCCATCGCTGAAGGGGAAAATCCCCGCTACATTCAGTCCAAGCTAGAGGCTTTTTTGCATGGCTAGACGCAAACATGTGGAAGAGCATGTCAACCATGAAGCCTGGGCCATTCCCTATGGGGATTTGATCACTTTGCTGCTGGCCTTCTTTGTTGTGATGTATGCCACCAGCACGCTCAACGAGGGTAAATACCGAGTTCTGTCCGACTCCATCGTCGCCGCCTTCAGAGGGACGCCCCGCGCCCCCACGCCCATTCAACTGAATATGGCCACGCATGCGGATCAAAGTAATTTGCGTGGACTCGCGCGAATGCCTCTGGATCAGGCGCCTCAAAACCTGCTACGGCAGCAAAAAGTGCACTTGCCTATCCCCGTGGATGCGCAAGTGGCGCGCGCTGTGGATCAAAAGGCCAAAGCGCAGCAAGTGCTCGGCGACATTGCGGCGCAGATGGAGGAATCCTTAGCAGAGCTGATTGCCAGCGATGATGTGCGCTTGCGACAAACCCAGCGTGGGTTAGAGGTCGCCATAGGCTCGGATTTATTGTTCGGGAGTGGCCAGGCCAGTCTTGCCAAAGAGGCCAACAGTGCCCTAGCTCAGGTCGCCAAGATTTTGGCGCCCTATCAAGCACCCATTACGATTGAGGGTCATACGGATGACCGCCCCATTGCCACCTCGCGCTTTCCGTCAAACTGGGAGCTATCCGCCGGTCGCGCTGGCCGCGTAGTGCGGTTGTTCGCAGACAGTGGCATTGACCCTCAGCGCTTGACCATTCGCGCCTACGGTGAACATCGTCCAGAGGCTAGCAATAGCACGGAGGAAGGACGAAATCGTAATCGCCGCGTTCTGATCATTGTGCAAGCGGCACTAGAGTCTGAGCTCCTTAAAGCTCCGTAAGCCCCTCAGCGGAGTGTCGCCCTATGAATCGGTAGCCCAGCTTAGTGGCTGCCAAGGGTCGTGGTCCAAAGACTGCATCTGATGGCCAGGAATATCGCCTGAGTCACCACATGAACCCGGAAGAACTGCCGGACATCCCCGCGCGTTGTGTCAGCTTCAACCTGGCGGATGAGTGCTTCGGTGTGGATGTGCTGCAAGTCCGTGAGGTCTTACAAAACCCCGACCTGACCTCGGTCCCAGGAGCTGGACCAGCCTGTATTGGGGTGACCAATTTACGCGGTCGAATTGTCTCGGTGCTCGATCTTCGACAGCTGTTATCACTCCCTCCAGCCAGTGATGATGCAGCCACCCATTTATTGGTTGTAGAACGCGGCAATCGCTTGATTGGGCTGCTGGTCGACGACGTGGGTGAAGTGGTTTCCACACAGGTGCGCGAGGATGAGATCACAGATTCTTCGGCGGCTGGCAGTGCAGGGCTTGGCGCAATGATCCACCGAGACGGCCGCTTTGTCGTGGTGCTGGCTTTGGACTCCTTACTGCCGGAGAACGCCTCATGATCGACCCCATTGTGCTCGCCTTTGCAGGCTGCGGCTTGGCTGTTTGTGGATTATTTCTCAGCGCGGTTCTAGGTAGGAAACTGGCCAAGCTGCGCGTTCATCAGCGAGAGCTGCTCCGACAACTCGAGGCGGTGCATCAAGCGCAAATGGCCTATGCGGAGGCAACCGAAGGAGCGCTAAGCCATTTACGTGACGGCTTGGAGTCCTTAACAACGGTCAGCGCCAATCTAGAAATGAAGACCTATTCGCTAGAGCTTCAGGCGCAAGCTGCACGCAGCGTCGCAGCAGCAGGTCAACGCGCCAAGGTTTCGGCGCAGCAAGTCGCCAGTGTCCCGTCACGACCTCTCAACAGGGCTGAGCAAGAGCTGCTCGCAGCGGTTTCTGCTCGTAACTGATTTTTCGTTCCAGGCACAAGGAAAACCCATGTTGCAAATGCCATTGCCCGAGCAGCTCCAAATACAGACCGCCGCCGACACGGCCAAGCTATGGGCTGACCAACTGGCGGAATGGGACAGTGATGACACGCCGCTCAGTATCGATGCCTCAGCTGTTCAGCGGGTTGATGGCACTGGGCTCACGCTACTGCTGTCTTTGCTGGCCCAACTCGACGCGCACGGACGCCCCTGGTCTGTAGAAAACGCCAGCCAGGCCCTGCAGGAAGGCGCTACAGACTTTGGCGTGGCCCAACGCTTGCAGTCTTCCGAATCAATATCCACCCATCAGGAGTAGCCGGCCATGGCGCACATTCTCGCTGTCGACGATTCCCGATCAATGCGGCAAATGGTGACTTTCACCCTTCAAGCTGCAGGTCACCAAATCACCGAGGCCGAAGATGGCCAGCAGGCCTACGACATTGCTCAAACGGGGCAATTCGACTTGGTGCTGGCAGACGTCAACATGCCGCGCATGGATGGCATTTCTTTGGTCAAGAAGCTTCGCGAGCTTCCCGCTTTCAAGTTCACACCGATTTTGATGTTGACCACTGAAGCGGGCTCCGACAAGAAAACCGAAGGCCGCAGCGCGGGAGCGACGGGTTGGATTGTGAAGCCATTTAACCCGGACCAGTTACTTAGCACCATATCGCGCGTTCTCGGTTAAAAGGGAGAGTCCAGCATGAGTATGGACATGAGCCAATTTCACCAAACCTTCTTTGACGAAAGTTTTGAAGGTTTGGACGCCATGGAAACCAAGCTGCTGGAACTGCAGCCCGAAACTGCGGCCGATGACCCGGAAGCGGTGAACGCCATTTTCCGGGCTGCACACTCTATAAAGGGTGGTGCAGGCACCTTTGGCTTCATGGAGGTCGGTGGTTTCACCCACCTTATGGAGACTCTGCTAGAGGAGCTGCGCGCCCTCACAAGGCCGTGGAGCAGCGACATTATCGAGGTGCTCCTGCGCTCGGTGGACTGCACCAGGGCCATGCTTGAGGCGTCGCAGCGCGGTGAAGACGCCGCTCCGGATCCTGAGGTAGAAAACAGCCTCAAAGCGATCTTGTCGGACGAAGCCCCTGCTGCACAGGTGAGCGCCCCGGCGGCCGCGAGTCCGGCACAGGCCGGGCAGCGAGAATTCAAAATTCACTTCGCTCCAGAACCAGATGTGGCACAGCAGGGTAATGACCCCCTGCGCATACTGCGGGCCCTATCCGCTCTGGGTGACACCAAGGTGGAGGCCGATCTTGCTCGCCTCAAGCCGCTGATCGAACATGACCCTGAAAGCTGTCCTCTAAGCTGGACGATTTGGCTTAAAACGGAGTCGTCCGAGGCCGATATTCGCGATGTGTTTGCTTGGGTGGAAGATGCCTGCGAGCTGACCATAGAGGATTGCACTCCAGCGGCTGATAAGGCTGAAGCCGTTGACGAATCCGGAGGTGTTCCCAAGGCCGCCGCAGCGAAGGCCGCTGTCGCCAAAGACACCAAACGCGACTCTGGCGGTTCCATCCGGGTCTCCGTCGAGAAACTGGATGCACTGATTAATTTGGTGGGTGAGCTAGTGATCACCCAGGCCATGTTGCAACAGCGCGCGGCCAAGCTTGATCCCGTCGAACACGAATCTTTACTCACAGGCCTAGGCCAACTGGATCGCAACACTCGCCACCTGCAAGAGGCGGTGATGTCGACGCGCATGTTGCCCGTTGATTTCGTGTTTAGTCGCTTCCCACGCTTGGTTCGCGATACCGCCAATCAGATGGGCAAGAAGGTTCGCTTGGTGACCGAGGGCGAAGGCGCAGAACTCGACAAAGGCGTGATTGAGAAAATTGTTGATCCGCTGAATCACATTGTGCGCAACGCGATTGACCATGGCATCGAGACACCCGATGACCGGGCGGCGGCGGGTAAAGACGAGATGGCCACGGTCCGGCTCTCAGCTTGGCACCAAGGCGGCAACATCATTATTGAAGTCAGTGATGACGGTCGTGGGATGTCCCGCGAGAAGATCATTGCCAAAGCCCGCAAAAGCGGGATTGATGTGCCAGACAGCATGCCCGACTCCGATGTTTGGAACTTGGTCTTCATGCCAGGCCTATCCACTGCGGAGAAGGTCACAGACATTTCCGGCCGAGGCGTCGGAATGGATGTGGTCAAAAAGAACATCGGTGCATTAGGCGGCGCTGTGGATATTGACTCCACGCCCGGAAAAGGTAGTCGCGTCACCATTCGTCTTCCCCTCACGCTTGCCATTCTGGACGGTATGACCGTGCGTGTGGGCGAGGAGATTCTGGTCCTCCCATTAGCTTCGGTGATGGAGTCTTTGCAGGTCAAAGCGGACGAAATTCGCAGCGTTGGTGGCCAGAAGTCGCTGATTAAAGTGCGCGATGAATATGTCCCCGTGCTGGGACTCGGGCCCTTCTTTGGTTACACCGAAGAAGAAGAGTCGGACAACTACTTGGTGGTTCTGGTCGAGGATGATCGCGACAAATTGGCGCTGGTGATTTCCGAGTTGGTCGGTCAGCAGCAAGTGGTTGTGAAGAACCTCGAAACCCATTACCGCGCTGTCGATGGAGTCGCTGGGGCGACCATCCTTGGCGATGGACGCGTGTCCTTAATTGTTGATGTATCTGGTCTCATTCGTGCGGCCAGCGAAACCAGAAAAGCCGCAGCCTAAGCGCTGTGCAGGAGGCTTGAAACATGTCTGAACTAACGGCTCCGGTAGCCAAAGACGCATCGGAAAACCCTGTAAATGGCATTGCTGGCGGGGCCAAGGATGCGAATGCTGATGGACGCGAATTCCTGACGTTTAAGCTGGGAGATGAAGAGTACGGCGTTGATATTCTGAAAGTCCAGGAGATCCGAAGTTACGACACCGTAACCCGACTGCCGGCGGCGCCAGATTACATCAAGGGTGTCATCAACCTACGCGGCACCATTGTGCCCATCGTAGACATGCGGCTGCGCTTCAAAATGGATCAGGCCGAGTACAACGAATTCACCGTCATGATCATGCTTAGCGTTGGCGAGCGCATTATCGGTTTAATCGTTGATGGCGTGAGCGATGTGATATCGCTGGCCGACGACCAAATTCGCCCACCGCCAGATATGTCGGCAGGTGCATTGGACACCCGCTTTGTAACCGGGTTGGGGTCCATTGATGAACGGTTACTTATTTTGGTGGATATAGAGGCGCTAATGGGCAGTGAGGGGCTCGCTCTAGCGGATGACTTGGCATCGGATGATGCCGAGACCATGCACTAACACCACCCTACATTCTCCGGGGGCATTATGTTCTTACTTGATTTCCGTCACCGCCGTGCCGAGGCTCTTCAGCGCGAAGCTGACCTGCAAGGCCAAATACAAGCTATCCATAAAGTACAGGCGGTGGTGGAATTTGCCATGGATGGCACGATCACTGAAGCCAATGACAACTTCCTGCGTTTGATGGGCTATCAACGCTCGGAAGTCGTTGGTCTTCATCACCGCATGTTTGTGGACGCCGACACCGCAAAGTCGGACGGCTATCAGCAGTTCTGGGCCAAGCTACAGAATGCGGAATTTGATGCGGGTCGTTACAAACGAATTCGTAAAGATGGTGAAGAGGTTTGGATTGAGGCCAGCTACAACCCCATCCTCGATCAAAGTGGAAAGCCTTTCAAAATCGTCAAATTTGCGACGGATATCACCGCGCAGATGAAAATGTCGGCGGATTTTGAGGGCCAAATCTCCGCAATCTCGAAATCCCAGGCGGTAATTGAGTTTGATTTGGATGGCAAGATCCTATCGGCTAACGAGAACTTCTTGGAAGCCATGGGCTACGACGAAAGTGAGCTCATTGGTCGCCATCACCGCATGTTCGTCAGCTCTGACACGGCTAGCAGCAAGGAATACGAGAATTTTTGGGCCCAGCTAAGGATAGGGCAGTTCCAGGCGGGGGAGTTCAAACGTCGCGCTAAAGATGGTAGCGAGGTTTGGATTGAGGCCACTTACAACCCCATATACGGCCTGGATGGAAGGCCTTATAAGGTCGTCAAGTACGCGACCGTTGTCACTGATCGTGTGCGCGAGTCGCAGGCTCTCAAACATGTGGTCAGCGAGGCAGCCGAGATTGCGGCCAGCGAGGATTTGTCGCGTCGGTTACGCGAGCATGAGGACTGCACTGCGGTCAACGAGCTGGTGAGTGTCGTCAATGGATTGCTGCAAACACTGCATCAGAATCATCAGCGCGAGCAATCAGTGGCTGCCTCGAACTTACGCATTCGCGCGGCACTAGATAACGTCACCACCAACGTCATGATTGCCGACAATGATCGCCGCATCATTTACATGAACTCAGCGGTTCGGCGGATGATGCGCGAGGCGGAAAGCGATATCCAAAAAGAGCTCAAAGGCTTCGATATGGCTTCGCTGGAGGGAACATGCATCGACTCCTTCCATAAAAACCCCGATCACCAGGCACGGATGATTTCGCGCCTGCAAGAGGCCTATCACACAGAAATTCGTCTGGGCGGTCGGACTTTTGCATTGATTGCCAGCCCAGTGATAGACGCCGACGATGAACGTTTAGGCACTGTGGTTGAGTGGCGGGACCGCACGGCGGAGCTCAAGCTCGAGGCTGAAATTGAGGCGCGTGCTGAGCGCGAACGCGAAATCGCCGATGAGAACCTGCGTATTCGCAACGCTCTAGACAATGTGTCGACCAATGTGATGATTGCCGACAACGATCGTCGCATTACCTATATCAACCGCTCTTTATTCGATATGTTCACGCGAGCAGAGGCAGACCTGCGTAAAGACTTCCCGCAATTTGATGTGCGTAAGGTTTTAGGTTCGTGCATCGACATCTTCCACAAGAACCCTGTGCATCAGCAGCGCATGATCGAGAACATGATCGACACGCATCGTGCTCAGATTGTGGTGGGCGGACGTGCCTTTAATTTAACCGTGAGTCCCATCCTGAATGACTCTGGGGAGCGCCGCGGTACGGTTGTAGAGTGGCTAGACCGTAAAGCGGAAATGGCCATCGAGAACGAGGTCAAGGAGATTGTCCAAAACGCCGTGATGGGCGATTTCAGCATGCGTCTCACGACGGAGAACAAGACCGGATTCCTCCACGCTCTGGCGAGTGGGTTGAATAAGTTGCTGGATACGAATGAGAAGGCCTTCGGCGAGTTGCTGGGCCTGCTCTCGCACCTTGCCAAGGGCGACCTGCGCACTCGGGTCAATATCGAAGGGGCCGGCGTGTTCTCGCAACTGCGTGATGAGGCGAACGCTACACTGGACCAACTGACCAATCTCGTCGCGCAAATTCGTCAGTCTGCCGACTCTATTGACACCTCTTCCAGAGAAATTGCGATCGGGAACAGCGATCTTTCGCAGCGTACCGAGGAGCAAGCCGCGAGCCTGGAAGAAACTGCAGCGTCCATGGAAGAGCTGACGACCACCGTACAACAGAACGCGGACAATGCTCGCCAAGCCAATCAACTTGCTGCCGGTGCATCGGAGGTGGCCGTCAAGGGTGGGGATGTTGTCCGCAAAGTGGTGGTCAACATGGAGTCCATCAGCGAGGCCAGCCGAAAGATTGCCGATATCATTTCAGTGATTGACAGCATCGCTTTCCAGACCAACATTCTGGCGCTAAACGCCGCGGTGGAGGCAGCTCGTGCGGGAGAGCAGGGCAGAGGCTTCGCGGTTGTTGCAACCGAGGTTCGCTCACTCGCTCAGCGTAGTGCAGACGCAGCCAAGGAAATCAATCGCCTGATCACGGATAGTGTGGAGCGGGTGAAAACCGGCAAAGGTCTGGTCGACCATGCTGGGGAGACCATGGGCGAAATCGTGTCCAGCGTGCAAAAAGTCACGGACATCATGGCGGAGATCACTGCCGCCAGCCAGGAGCAAAGCAATGGCATTTCTCAGGTGAATCAAGCCATCACCCAGATGGATGATGTCACTCAGCAAAATGCAGCCTTGGTTGAAGAATCAGCGGCGTCTGCGAAGTCCATGGAACAGCAAGCAGAAGCGCTTGTGGGAATGGTTCAAGTCTTCAAGCTGGACCAGAATCGGGTCGATATTCCCAGCAACACCCGGCCAGCGAATGCGCAGGCTCAAACGCAGCGCTCTCAGAATAAGAAGGCGGAGGGGCCTTCTCGGGTCAAACCAGCCCAGCATGTTCGGTCTAAGGAGTCTGACTCCGCGGCTAAGGAACATGTGCCCTCCACCAGCGCCACGCAAAACGGTGCTACTTCTGAGGACACCACATGGACGGAGTTCTAAGCCAAGCCGCTGAAGGACGCATCAAACTCGCATCGGACCCAGACTACAAGCCCAGTTGGGAGGCGGCTCCTGCAGCGGTGCTGCAGGATGCGGACTTCCGCCGCGTCCAAAAAATGATCTACGATCACTGCGGCATTGTTCTGGGGCCACAGAAACGAGAAATGGTGACGCGCCGTTTGGCGCGTCGCCTCAAGGCTTTAAACCTTGCGAACTACAAAGACTACCTGAATTATGTCAAGGACTCTCCCGCTGCAGAGTTTCAGGATTTTTGTAATGCCTTGACCACAAATCTCACGGCGTTTTATCGCGAGCCACATCATTTCGTGGTCTTGGCGAAGTACCTACAGGAACAGAAAAACAGCTCACGTGTGCGTGTCTGGTGCGCGGCGGCATCCACCGGAGAAGAGCCATATAGCATTGCAATGACGGCTTGCAAGGCTTTCAGAAACATGCATCCCCCTGTGGATATTTTGGCAACCGACATCGATACGCAGGTACTCAAAACTGCCGCGCAAGGCGTCTACGCTGAAGAGCGTATTGAAGCCCTAGAGACCCCTGAACGGCGAAAGTTTTTTTTCCGTGGCCAGGGCGAAAACCTAGGTAAGGTTCGCGTCAGGCCCGAGCTGCAATCTCTTATCCAGTTCAAGCAAAAAAATCTTCTCGAGGATGACTATAAGATCCAGCCCGGCTTGGACGTCGTCTTTCTACGCAATGTGATGATCTACTTTGATCGGGCCGGACAGCGCCACATTGTTGAACGCATGCACCGCCTCCTTAAACCCGAGGGGCTCCTCATCGTGGGGCATTCGGAAAACCTATTCCACGCTCAGGATTTGTTTCGCTCCTTGGGGCAGACCGTTTATATCCCTCTGGGGTCGAGGTGACCGCAGAGCCACCGGCGTTTAACCGCGCGGGGTCATCATTGGTTGGCAGTAGGCCCAGCTTATCCTTTGATCGGGAGTTTCAAAAGGATTTGCTTCGGTTGTTACCCGGTGAATATTGCGCAAGTAATCAGGACTTGGTGCTGAGCACTGTGCTTGGCTCCTGCGTTGCGGCTTGCTTATATGACCCGGTGGCTCAGATTGGGGGCATGAACCATTTCTTATTGCCCGGGCGGGATTCGGGTGATTGGGGTGGCCGTTACGGCGTGCACGCCATGGAATTACTCGTCAACGAGCTGCTCAAGCGAGGGGCGCAGCGACAGCGTCTTGTTGCCAAGGTATTCGGTGCTGCCCGCGTCCTCAAATCTATGTCGCACATGGATGTCGGGTCCGACAACGCCAAGTTCATTGAGGCGTACTTAAAGGCGGAGGGCTTTGCTCTGCAAGGATCGGATTTGCGTGGCAACAAAGCTCGGCGGGTGTTGTTCTTCACCAAAACCGGACAGGCGCTGGTCCGCCATGTCAGCGGCGCAGAAGACAACGGTATCCGAGAGGAAGAGCAGTATGTCACCCAGGCCAGCCGAATGAGTCGAGCTGGTGGAGACATAGAGCTCTTCTGAAGCGGTGCATGGAGGAGCCCACTGAGATGGCTCGGTTGCCCCAATCTCCAGTAGCTCTCACCCACGGCATGCAATGTGAATGCAGGGATGCAGCCTTGGTTTGCCTGCGTGGACCTTTCATGAACTCCTTAAGCGTTGGAGGAAGACCTGTGCATCACAACTGCCCACGGATTAGTCAACTGCTGTTCGGCTCTGAGATTCGCTGCCTCCAGGCACCGGGTATGTTGGAGGTGCTCTCATGAGTATTGAGACCACTGACGCGCCACCACAAGCGAGTAACCCCTGGCAGCTCTGGGGGGAAGTCGTTCCGAGCGCTGTTCTCAGCGCAAAGTGTGACATTGTCGAGATCAGCCCGGCCTTGGCAAAATCTTTAGGGATCGACGCCAAGCGCGCTGCCGGCAAAAGCCTGGCGCAATTGCTGAACGTTGGTGATGCGGAATACCACCAACTCGAAGAATCCGTGACTGCTTTACGCGAATCTGGCGAGCCCCAGTCATTTGCGCTGCGTGTCTTTGACGCCTCCCGACAGCAGCGGTGGTGGACCATCACCCTGGCTTCAGCCGGACACGACGACGCGGCTTCCGATGAGTTATTGATGACCGCCGTCGATAACACCCCGGCTCTGTCGCGGGTTCATGACAATCAAGCCCAAGTGGATGCTATTCACCGCGGCCAAGCCGTGATTAGCTTTGATTTGGTAGGCAACATTCTTGACGCCAATGACAACTTCCTGGCGGCAGTGGGCTATGCGCGGGATGAAATTGTCGGTCAGCATCACCGCTTATTTGTCGACAAAAACACAGCTAAATCCAAAGAGTATCGAGAGTTCTGGGCCATGCTGGGACGTGGACAATTCCATGCCGGCCGGTATTGCCGTATTCGCAAAGATGGGAGTCAGATCTGGATTCAGGCGACCTATAACCCCATTTTTGATCCCGATGGAAAACCCATCAAGGTGGTCAAATATGCAGTCGACGTGACTGCGCAGGTAGTGCAGGAATTAGCGATGAAGAATGCCATCGCTCAGGCCCAGGAGATTGCGACCAGCCGCGATATTGATAAACGTGTGAGTGTTGATCTTGAAGAAGGCGGGGCCGTCGACCTTGCAAAGTGTTTCAACGATTTGCTCGAGGGCTTATGTGAAACGCGCGAGCGCGAGCTAGAGGTTGCGGGGAAAAACCAGCGCATTCGTAGTGCCTTAGACAACGTCACCGCCAACGTGATGATTGCGGACAATGAGCGACGCATCACCTACATGAATGAAGCGGTGCGACTCATGCTGGCCAAGGCTGAGTCCGATATTCGCAAAGACCTTCCGGGGTTCAAAGTAGATGGGCTGGTTGGCACCTGTATAGACAGCTTCCACAAGAACCCCAAACACCAATCCAGCATGTTGGAGTTTTTGGAGAAGCCCCATCACACCGAGATTCAGTTGGGTGGACGCACTTTCGCCCTGATTGCGAGCCCGGTCCTTGATGAAACGGGTACACGCTTGGGTACGGTTGTCGAATGGGGGGATCGCACCGCCGAGCTTAAAATGCAGGCGGAGATTGCCGCGCGGGAGGCGCGCGAGAGAGAGATTGCGGCTGAAAATCTGCGTATTCGCAATGCCTTGGATAATGTCACTGCGAACGTGATGATTGCCGACAACGACCGTCGCATTACGTACTTGAACACATCCGTACGGCAGATGCTTAGTACTGCTGAGTCGGATATCGGCAAGGAGCTGAGCTCTTTTCGCGTAGAGGGCTTGATTGGCACCTGCATTGATGCCTTTCACAAAAACCCAGACCATCAAATGAACATGCTCCGTCACTTGGAGCAGCCGCATCACACCACCATTCGCCTCGGTGGTCGCACCTTTGGGTTGATTGCCAGTCCTGTGATTGATGATGCTGGTGAGCGACTCGCAACAGTGGTGGAATGGCAGGACCAAACGGCTGAGTTGGCTGTTGAGAACGAGGTGAAGAATATCGTTCAAGCCGCTGTGGATGGAGACTACTCACAGCGCTTGAATACAGCCAATAAGGAAGGCTTCCTGGCCGCCCTGGCTGAGGGCCTGAATCAGCTGTTAGCCGTGAATGAAAATGCCTTCTCGGAAATTCAGCGTTTCATGGCCAATCTCGCCGAAGGAGATCTCTCCTCGCGCGTCAATATTCAGGGCGCCGGCGTGTTTGCACGCCTACGTAGCGAGGCCGACACTACTATCGATAACCTCACCGACCTGGTGAAACAGATTCAGCGTGCAGCGGGGACCATCAGCCAATCCTCCAACGAAATTGCGGGAAGCAACGATGACCTGTCGCGGCGAACCGAGCAGCAAGCCGCTAATCTCGAAGAAACGGCATCCTCCATTGAGCAGCTCACGCGCACAGTGGACCAAAACGCCAGCAGTGCGGAGAACGCCAACAAGTTGGCCATTGGTGCTTCGGATGTTGCTGGCAAAGGTGGGGCCGTGGTGCAGAAGGTGGTTGAGACCATGTCTTCGATTAGTCAGGCCAGTAAAAAAATTGCTGACATCATCACAGTGATTGATGAGATCGCTTTCCAAACCAATATCCTGGCTCTGAATGCGGCTGTTGAAGCAGCCCGAGCTGGTGAACAGGGTCGCGGCTTCGCTGTGGTTGCCTCTGAGGTGCGGTCTTTGGCTCAGCGCAGTGCTGAGGCGGCCAAGGAAATCACGTCACTGATTTCTGACAGTGTCACTCGAGTGAAAACGGGTGCAGAGCTGGTCGACGATGCTGGTAAAACAATGACCGACATTGTGAGCAGTGTGAACCAGGTCACCGACATCATTGCCCAGATTGCACAGGCCAGTCAGGAGCAGAGTCAGGGAATCGCCCAGGTGAATCAGACCATTTCCGAGCTGGATCAGGTGACTCAGCAAAACTCGGCGATGGTGGAAGAGTCCTCAAATAACGCCCAAGCCATGCGCCAGGAAGCCCATGGTTTGGTGGGGCTGGTGCAGAACTTTCGGCTAGAGCCCCAGCCCGGAGCAGGACATGGAGTTCGCACTGCGCACCCGCCTGGGGTTGCATCGGCCGCTGGTGCCCAAGTGAGCCACAGCAGCTCCGTTTCAAACAAGGTTCAGCCACCACAGCAACACCGGGCATCTCCCGCAGCCAGACCCATGCAATAGCCCGCGGCTGGGGTAATGACACATGTCCGGGTGCGGGAATTGGCGATGCCGATTGCTTGACACCGTGGCACCAAAGCTGCACCGAAACAGCGTCTGCAAACGCGATTGTTTGGAATGAGGTGACCTAATGCCTGTACGGATTCTGGTAGTGGATGACTCGGCTCTGGCCAGACATGTTCTGAAGGACATTCTGAACAGCGTTGATGATTTCGAGGTCGTAGGCACCGCCCAGGACCCCTATGTGGCGCGAGACATGATCAAGCAGCATTCTCCGGACGTCGTCACTTTAGACGTCGAGATGCCGCGGATGGACGGTCTAGTCTTTCTTGAAAATCTGATGCGCCTGCGCCCAACGCCTGTGGTGATGGTGTCATCGCTCACGGTCAAGGGCGCAGATGTAACCCTACGCGCATTGGAGCTGGGCGCTGTCGATTTTGTGTCGAAGCCGGCCTTGGGTTTGGCCGAAGGCCTGCGTGAACATGCCGCTGAGCTGGAAGCCAAAATTCGGGTGGCTGCAAAAGCCAGGCTGCAACCCCTCAAACCGGGCATCGCAAAAGGGGCCTCCAAGCAAGCTGCACCGCAGCTGGGTTACAGCACCACCTATAAATTGGTGGCGATGGGGGCCTCAACTGGCGGGACGGAAGCCCTACGTGAAGTCATTTCTGCACTTCCGGCCGATGCCCCCGCAGTGGTGGTGACCCAGCATATTCCCGCTAGTTTCTCCAGGCCCTTTGCCGAGCGCGTGGACCGAGCCAGTGCTATGTCTGTAGTGCAAGCCGAAGACAACCAGCAGATCCTGCCGGGCCACGTGTATATCGCGCCGGGAGACCAACACCTAGAAATTGTGAAGAGTGGGGCCCGCTGGTTATGTCGGCTCTCCGGGGCCCCGCCAGTAAACCGTCATCGCCCTTCGGTAGACGTGATGTTTGATTCTGTGGTCACCGCTTGCGGCAAAAACGCTTGCGGCGTCTTGCTGACGGGCATGGGCGAGGATGGAGCGAGAGGCATGCTTCGGATGAAGCAGGCCGGTGCCCACACCATGATTCAGGACGAGGCATCCAGCGTGGTCTGGGGAATGCCGGGTGCGGCGGCAAAACTAGACGCCGCGGAACGCATCTTGAATCTGCACGACGTTCCACAAGCCATCGTTGATTGGGTGGGTAAGAACCGATGAAAACATCTCATAACAACTCTGAGGTTTGGGCACATGCCAGTACCTCGGTTCGTTTCCCGAAAAGGAAAAGCTGATGAATGTGAACGCGACTAAAGCGCTTTTGCCAGCTGTTGTCAGTACGCTCGCCTTGTTTGGGGTGTGCCTGGCTGGTCAGACTGGAGCTCTAAGCTGGGGGGCAATGGTGGCAGTGGGCGCGAGCTGGGCCTGGTTGTTCTTTCGTCTTCAGCAAGGCTCGCTGATCTTAGATACTCCTGATAGAGATGTATCCGAGCGAGCCCGTTGCGAAAAGTTAGTAGCGCAGTGGCGTGAGCAGGCCTCTGGTGAGCTGGGTGGGCTACGTGCAGATCTAAGCCGCCTGCGCACCTTGGTTGCAGATGCCGTTGATACACTCACTGCCAGCTTCGACGATATCCAAAAACAGTCCGCAGACCAGGAGCAAGCCGTACGCTCCATTGTTGGCGGAGGTGGTGCGCAGCAATCGGTAGACGTTGCCGCTTTTGCGCATAGCGCCAGCGATATGATGAAAACTTTGGTGGGCGTGCTTGCGGAGGAAAGTCAGAACTCCACCCTCACGGTAGGGCATATCGATTCCATGGCTGAGCATTTGGACGCGATTTTTGCCCTGCTTGAAGATGTGGAGTCCATCGCGGATCAAACCAACCTGCTGGCATTGAATGCCGCAATTGAGGCAGCCCGCGCTGGTGAGGCTGGGCGCGGATTTGCGGTCGTTGCGGAAGAGGTTCGGACGCTATCCGAGCGCTCCGGCTCTTTTAATAACCAGATTCGTAAGCGTATTCATGAATCGCGCGAGGCCATGTCTACGGTGCGTAGCACCGTCAAAGAGATGGCTACTCGTGGACAGGATGCTTGCCACGATGCCGAGAGCAAGGCTTCTGGTTTAGTAGGGCAGGCTGAACAGTTACAGCGTGCACTAGAGCAAAGTATCGAAAACGTGTCCGCATGCGGACAAAGAATTAGCCAGGCTACCCAGGAGGCTGTGCGTAGCTTGCAGTTTGGGGATATCAGCACGCAGGTTGTAGGCGCCACTGAAGGTCATGTGCAGCGCATCGAAGATATCCACTCAGAAATGGTGGAGCTGCAAGGGGCCTTAGCCACGGCATTGATGCGCCCACGTCCACCAAACGCTGCCGAGGCGGTGAACACTGCCGATGCCCGTTTTCGTGAGCGGCAGGATGCCTGGAAGGCGCCGCCGCACAAGCCAGCCCAGCAGGAAACCCTGAATACCGGCGGCGTAGAACTTTTTTGATGACTGTAGCGGCCGGCCAATCCCCCCAGTGCTTATGCACCTTGGCGCGCCAATGATGATCCTTCCTTTAAGTACCCCCCTTTGCTTCGCCCCTGAAGCCTCGGACACCGTGGAGTAACCCATGTTTAATTTTGTTCCGAATCAAGTCAAAGAGCGTATGGCAGCTGCCGAGCAGTATCTCGCCAGCTTAGCGAACGGCGACACTGTGTCTGTGGACCCCAGATACAAGCAAGGCCCGGGCGCGGGGATGTTTGCCGCTTTGGAGTCCTTAAGTAGCGGGCTTCAGCAAAAACAAGAGGAGATGCAGCAGACCTGCAGTGAGGCTGAGGCAAAGGTTCGGGAAATGTCTGGCATGAAGCATATGCTCGATTCGCTGAACCAGCAGGTCATGTTCGCTAACGCCGATCGCGAGATCATGTTCCTCAATCCTGCGATGGAGGAGATGCTGCGTATTTGCGAAGCCGATATTAAAAAGGACCTTCCCGAGTTTTCTACAGATAACGTCCAAGGGCGTAGCATCGATAACTTCCATAAGAACCCTGCGCATCAGGCAAAGGTGCTCAGAGACATGGAAGGCACACATGTGGTTCAGCTAACCCTGGGCGATCGCGTTTTTAGATTGATCGTGAACCCTGTGGAAGATGACGGTGGTCATCGTCTGGGCTTTGTCGTTGAATGGATGGACGTCACCCACGAGGCTAAGGCTCTGCGCACACTGGCGGATCTGGCTGTTGCTGTGGGGGATGGTGATCTTGACGCGCGCTGTGTGATCGACAACAGCGATGGCTTTGTTGCCAAGGTGGGTGCGGAGGTCAACACCGTTGTGGATGCCATGGTGCGGCCGCTGCGAGTGGCCGCAGATTACGTGGACAAAATCTCCAGCGGGAACATTCCAGAGCCCATTACGGATGAATACAAGGGTGAGTTCAATACCATCAAGGAGAACCTGAATACCTGTATTGAATCCATTAATCTTCTCATCGACGACGCCGGGCGGTTGTCGCGTGCCGCAGTGGCGGGCGAGCTTGCCACCCGTGCCGATCCCTCTCGGCATAAAGGGGATTACCGGCGCATTGTTCAGGGTGTAAATGACACCCTGGATGCGGTGATTGGCCCGCTGAATGTGGCGGCTGAGTATGTGGATCGGATTTCCAAGGGCGACATTCCTGAGCCCATCACCGATGACTACAACGGCGACTTCAATACCATCAAGACCAACTTGAACCGCGCCATTAACGCGGTGAACAAGATGATTGATGACGCCAATATGTTGTCGCGGGCTGCCGTTGCCGGTGAGCTAGATACTCGCGCTGATGCCGACAAGCATGAAGGGAAGTTCCGGGCCATTGTCGAAGGGGTGAACGACACCCTGGATGCGGTGATCGGTCCCTTGAACGTGGCTGCCGAGTATGTGGACCGGATCTCCAAAGGCGATATTCCTGAACCCATCACCGATGACTACAACGGCGACTTCAATACCATCAAGACAAACTTGAACCGCGCCATTGACGCGGTGAACAAGATGATTGATGACGCCAATATGCTGTCCAGGGCTGCAGTCGCCGGTGCCCTGGATACCCGCGCCGATGCCGATAAACATGAAGGGAAGTTCCGGGCCATTGTCGAAGGGGTGAACGACACCTTGGATGCGGTGATTGGGCCGCTGAACGTGGCCGCCGAATACGTGGACCGGATCTCCAAAGGGGATATCCCCGAGCCCATCACCGACGAATACAACGGCGATTTCAACACCATCAAAGACAACCTCAATACTTGTATTGATGCGGTCAACAAGATGATTGACGACGCCAATAAGCTCTCCAGAGCGGCTGTGGCCGGTGAGTTGGATACCCGGGCCGATGCCGACAAGCATTCCGGGAAGTTCCGGGCCATTGTGGAAGGGGTGAACAACACCCTAGATGCGGTGATTGGTCCCTTGAATGTGGCCGCCGACTATGTGGATCGTATTTCCAAGGGCGATATTCCCGAGCCCATCACCGATGAGTACAGCGGCGACTTCAACACCATCAAGGACAACCTCAATACCTGTATTGATGCGGTCAACAAGATGATTGACGACGCCAACATGCTCTCCGAGGCAGCCGTTGCAGGTGCCCTGGATACTCGCGCAGACGCTACTAAGCACTCCGGGAAGTTCCGGGCCATTGTTGAGGGTGTGAATGGGACTTTGGATGCGGTGATTGGGCCGCTGAACGTTGCGGCTGAGTATGTGGACCGTATTTCCAAGGGTGATATCCCTGAGCCCATTACCGACAACTACAACGGCGACTTCAACAACATCAAGAACAACTTGAACCGCGCCATCGACGCGGTGAACAAGATGATTGATGACGCCAATATGCTCTCCGAAGCGGCGGTGGCCGGAGCTCTGGATACGCGGGCAGATGCCGATAAACACGAAGGCAAGTTCCGGGCGATTGTGGAAGGGGTGAACGATACTCTGGATGCGGTGATTGGGCCGCTGAATGTGGCCGCGGAATACGTGGACCGGATCTCTAAAGGGGATATCCCCGAGCCGATTACGGATGAGTACAACGGCGACTTCAACACCATCAAGGACAACCTCAATACCTGTATTGATGCGGTCAACAAGATGATTGATGACGCGAATAAACTCTCCGAGGCGGCGGTGGCAGGTGAACTAGACACCCGCGCCGATGCGACCAAACACGAAGGCAAATTCCGGGCGATTGTGGAAGGGGTGAACGACACCCTGGATGCGGTGATTGGGCCGCTGAACGTGGCCGCCGAATATGTGGATCGCATCTCCAAGGGCGATATTCCGGAGCCGATTACCGACCACTACAGCGGCGACTTCAACACCATCAAAGACAACCTCAATACCTGTATTGATGCGGTCAACAAGATGATTGATGATGCCAACATGCTCTCCGAGGCTGCGGTCGCCGGAGCGTTGGATACCCGGGCCGATGCGGATAAGCATTCTGGGAAATTCCGGGCCATTGTGGAAGGGGTGAACGACACCCTGGATGCGGTGATTGGGCCTTTAAACGTGGCGGCCGAATATGTGGATCGGATTTCTAACGGGGACATCCCCGAGCCCATTACCGACAACTACAACGGCGATTTCAACAACATCAAAAACAACTTGAACCGTGCTATCGATGCGGTGAACAAGATGATTGATGACGCCAATATGCTCTCCGAGGCGGCGGTCGCCGGGGCTCTGGATACGCGGGCAGATGCCAGCAAACACCAAGGTAAGTTCCGGGCGATTGTGGAAGGGGTGAACGACACCCTGGATGCGGTGATTGGGCCCTTGAACGTGGCCGCTGAATACGTGGACCGCATCTCTAATGGTGACATCCCTGAGCCGATCACCGACGAATACAACGGCGATTTCAACAACATCAAGAACAACCTCAATACCTGTATTGATGCAGTGAACAAGATGATTGATGACGCCAATATGCTCTCAGAAGCAGCTGTCGCCGGTGCCCTGGATACCCGGGCTGATGCTACCAAGCATCAGGGCAAATTCCGGGCGATTGTCGAAGGGGTGAACGACACTCTGGATGCGGTGATTGGGCCCCTGAACGTGGCTGCTGAATACGTGGACCGCATCTCCAAGGGCGACATCCCCGAGCCGATTACCGATAACTACAACGGTGACTTCAACACCATCAAGAATAACTTGAACCGCGCCATTGATGCGGTGAACAAGATGATTGATGACGCCAATCTGCTCTCAGAAGCAGCCGTGGCGGGGGCCCTGGATACCCGGGCCGATGCGGACAAGCATGAGGGTAGCTTCCGGGCGATTGTGGAAGGGGTGAACGACACCCTGGATGCGGTGATTGGCCCCTTGAACGTGGCGGCTGAGTATGTGGATCGCATCTCCAAGGGGGATATTCCCAAGCCCATCACCGATAACTATAACGGCGACTTCAACACCATTAAAGACAACCTCAATACCTGTATTGATGCTGTCAACAAGCTCATTGACGATGCCAACATGCTCTCCGAGGCAGCCGTCGCCGGGGCCCTGGATACCCGCGCCGATGCGAACAAGCATCAAGGGAAGTTCCGGGCCATTGTGCAGGGTGTGAACGATACGCTGGATTCGGTGATTCAGCCGATTCAAGAAACGGGTCGGGTGCTTTCGGCACTCTCGGCCGGGGATCTGAGTGAGCGCATCGAAACCGACTACAACGGTGACTTGGGCGACCTCAAAGACAGCGTGAACAGCACTGTGGCGGTGTTGAACGAGGTCATTAACAAAGTCGCTGGTGTACTAGCCGCGATCGCTGATGGTGATTTGAGCCAGTCGGTAGATGGTAGCTACGGCGGTATCTTCAATAAGCTCAAGGACGACACCAACAGTTGCTCTGAGCAGTTGGCCGATATCGTGCAGCGGATCCAAACCGCGACGGAGACCATCACCAACGCCTCCAAAGAAATCGCCGATGGCAACGCCGATCTATCCCGCCGCACCGAGCAGCAATCGCAGTCGCTAGAAGAAACGGCCTCTTCCATGGAAGAGCTGATTGCAACAGTGCGTCAGAACACCGAAAACGCCATGCAGGCTGATCAGCTTGCTCAAGGCGCCGCCGGGGTGGCCAGCGAAGGTGGTGAGGTTGTGGGCAATGTGGTCAAGACCATGTCTGAGATCAACGAGTCCTCGCGCAAGATCGTCGATATCATCAGCGTCATCGATGCCATTGCCTTCCAGACCAACATTTTGGCGCTGAACGCGGCGGTGGAAGCCGCCAGAGCGGGCGAGCAGGGTCGCGGCTTTGCGGTGGTAGCCTCGGAAGTGCGGTCCCTGGCCCAACGCTCCGCGGGCGCTGCCAAAGAGATCAAACAGCTCATTGGCAACTCCGTAGAGAAGGTGGATGCCGGTTCCAAACTCGTGGAAAAAGCCGGTAAGACCATGGACGAGATTGTCCAAAGCGTGAAACGCGTGACCGACATCATGGGCGAGATCTCTGCAGCTTCCCAAGAGCAGACCTCCGGTATCGAGCAGGTGAACCAGTCCATTAACTCCATGGACGAAGTCACCCAGCAAAACGCGGCTCTGGTGGAAGAAGCCACGGCCTCGGCTCAGATGCTGGCTGAGCAGGCTACGGGGCTGGCCGATTCGGTCGCGGCCTTCAAGCTCAAGCGGGATAGCAAAGGACGTGTGGCGGTCACCAAGGTTCCGGATTCACAGCCCTTGGTTGATGCCGGTTCCATGTCCAATGTTCCCGCCGCAATGCAGGGCAAGCAGGCTCAAAAAAGCGGTAATGGCCATGGTGCTCAGCAGCAAGCCGTTAACCCCGACTCCTGGTCCAGCTTTTAATTAAGCGGCCCTGGAGAACCTGGGAGCCGGATGGGTGGAAACGCCCATCCGGTTTTTTCTTGGCTGCTTCTGGCAGTGCCGTTGCAGCGGGTCTAAAGCCTTGGCAGCTTGGCCTTAAGATCCAATATCACGCCGGTAATGGGTCCTGGGCTTTGAGGTTGCGGCGCCCATAGCGCACCAACACAAAGGCGCTGGCGTACATAAACAGCCCATAGATTGCCGAAGGAATGGCCATTTCTACATCGCCAATCAGCGATAGCGCGACCAGTAATCCTATGGTGGTGTTTTTCAGGCTGAGCTCTACCATGACCGTCATTCGGTCATAAGGATTCAGGCCTGTGGCGAGAGCGAGTACATAAGCGCAAGCAAGAGCGGCGAAGTTCAAGACCACCACGGGCAACAAGCCCTGAGCGACCCAGCCTGGAATCTGGCCCCATTGAGTGACGACAATGGCCACAATAATGGCGACCAGTACAAAGGCCGAAAACTTGCTGATCCAGGGCTCCAGTTTATGCGCGAGGGCAGGGTTGGCTCGCCGCACGATCATCCCTAAGAGAGTGGGTAAAACAATAATCACGCCCATGGTGATCAGCGTTTTTAGGAAGGGCAGGTGTACCACTTCGCCGTCGCCCATGATGTGTTCCATGGCCAAGTTCAGTAGGGGCGGAATGCTGAGGATGGTCAGCAGGCTAGCGATCACAGTGAGCGTGATGGACAGCGCAAGGTCCGCTCGCGCTAGGTAGCAGATGAGGTTAGAGGTGGTGCCCCCAGGGCATAAGGCGACTAGTACGATGCCGGCGGCTAGTGCCGCGGAGTGCGGCACGAAGATGGTGGCTACCAGGAAGCCGAGCAAGGGCACCAGGATCATCTGACCCAGCGTTCCTACGATCACCCCGCGGGGTTGTTCAACCACCCTGTAGAAGTCCTTGGGGGTCAAGCTTAGCCCCATCCCCGCCATGATGATGAACAAGGCAATGGGCAAGCCCACGGTAATCAGGCCACTAGATTGCATCTGTCTCCTCCACAACGCTGCAACTTGCGCGTGGAGGCAGTGTACGGGAGTTCAGCGCCTGGGTGCGGCTAGGGCTTGGCCCATCCTGACTGCGTCGCCGGGTTTGAGCGCTTGCTGAAACTCCCAGCCAGGCGGCAATAACAATATGACGGTGCTGCCATAGTTGAACCGGCCCAGCTCTGCACCCCGGTCCAGTACGCGCCGCGGCTCAAACTGTTGGCTAGGGCCGCCATGGGGTGGGGAAATGGGACCGGTGAGTACCGTTTCCAGCCCGCTGACAAACAGCGCGCCCACCATGACCAGCGCAAGATGACTCGGACTGTGTTCGCCCTGTCCTAGTAGGTGGCAAATTAAACGCTCGTTACGACTAAACACGCGCTTGGCCGTGCGTACGGTGGGCGGGTTAACCGCGAGCAAGCGCCCTGGTTGGTAGCGCATAGACGCGACCTGGGCCTGTACAGGCATGTGAATGCGGTGGTAATCAGAGGGCGCCAAGTACAGGGTTATAAAGCTGCCATTGGCGTACTTTGCCGCTTGCACCGCATCCACCAAGAGCTCTTCTACGCTGTAGCTCAGACCCTTGGCCTGGATGATCTGTCCCTCGCGCACGTCTCCAAATTGGGAGATGCGTCCATCCACAGGACTGATGAGGTTGGGCTGACTAGCAAATGGCCTGGCGCCCGGCTTCAGCGCGCGTGTGAAAAAGGCATTGAAGCTGGAATAGGCCTCCGGTTCGCTGTGCAGGGCTTCGTCTAAATTGATGTCGAAGGCGTCAATGGCTTGGCGAATCAGCCACTGCGATAACCTGGGGTTGGCGGACTGCGCGACCCGGTGGGCCAGACCCGTCAGAGCCAGTGTCGGTAGTACCCTTTGTAGGGCCACAAATGCCTGATCACGCATTAGGAGCGGCTTTGAATCAGGCTGATGAGGTCACTTTGCAGACTGTCGAGCTTGAGCGGCGGGGCAAAATAGGCCTGGATCTGCGCCTGGGGGTTCAGCAGCACCAAAGCGGCGGAATGATCCACCGTATAACCCTCATCCAAATCGACTTTCATGTAGGCAATCCCCGCCTGACCAGAGAGGTCAGCAATGGCGGCTTCAGGCCCCGTTAAAGCCCGAAAATCCGTGTGAAAGTTCTTCACATAGGCGCGCAGCTTTGCGGGTGTATCGCGCTCAGGATCCACCGACACTAAAACCACATTGAGCTGCTGCTGAATGCTCTGCGGTAAATCACGGTAGACCCGTGCCAGCTGCAGCAGGGTGTTCGGGCAAATATCCGGACAGCTCGCAAAGCCGAAGAAGAGCAGGTGATAGGCCCCCTCGAAGTCACTCAAACCAAAGGCCTGGGCATCCTCCGTGATTAGTGGCGCTGGCCAATTTTGTAGCGGACGTGCGGGATCCAGCAGCAAACCACTGTCCATCTGAGCGCTGCCAAAGCCCAAATCCAGCCTGGGAATGAGAAATCCGGCGACCAAAACAACGGCAAGGCCACTAAGGAGAAGGCGGGTCAATTGAGGACGACGCATAAGGATGAGCGATGGAGCAATAGGAACGCCGGCTTTGCGGCACAATACGCAGTTTATCGCCTTGCACAGTTTCATGGTGTCCACATCTCCCCCCATCGAGGACCAACTGCAGCGCGTCATCGACTGGCTGCGTTACGCCAGCTCTCAGCTGGCCAAGCATCCGGTGTTCTTTGGTCATGGCACCGACAATTCCATGGACGAAGCTGCCGCGCTGGTACTCGGCGCACTGGATCTACCTCCGGATGTCGCGGCACCCTATTTGGACGGGGTATTGGTCGCCGAAGAACGGGATCATCTAGCTACGCTGTTGCAGCGCCGTATTCAGGATCGTGTTCCTGTTCCCTATCTGCTGGGATGGTGTTGGTACGCGGGTTATCAATTCGCGGTCAATGAAGAGGTTTTGATCCCGCGCTCGCCCTTGTTTGAGCTCATCGACCAACGCTGTCACCCCTGGCTGGCCTCTGAGCCCAGTCGCATATTGGACTTGTGCACGGGGAGTGGTTGCTTGGCAATCCTGCTGGCCTTGGCTTTCCCGGAGGCGCAGGTTGATGCCAGTGATTTGTCGGCGGCCGCCCTTGAGGTCGCGCGGGTGAATCGCGATAAATTCGGTTTGCAAGAGCAGCTACGCCTTCTTCAGGGCGATGGCCTTCAGGCCTGCGCGGAGCAGCGCTACGACCTTATCCTCACGAACCCGCCGTACGTGGCAACCGCTGAGCATCAAAGTCTGCCTGCCGAGTACACCCATGAGCCTGCAATGGCCTTGGAGTCCGGCGCGGATGGCTTGGATTTTGTTCGCCAGCTGTTACGACAAGCGCCGCGTCACCTCAACCCGCAGGGCGTATTGATTTGCGAAGTCGGTAGTGCGACCTCAGCGCTGATTCAGGAATTTCCGCAGTTGCCTTTCAACTGGTTGGAGTTTGACGTCGGCGGCGATGGCGTGTTCGTGCTCACCCGTGAAGAGCTGTTGCTCTTAGACGAGGAATAACCGAGGAATAACCCATGTCTGGAAATAGTTTTGGCCGTCTGTTTACGGTAACGACCTTCGGTGAATCGCACGGCGTAGCCCTGGGCGCCATTATTGACGGTTGCCCTCCGGGTCTGTCCCTCAGTGCGGAAAATATTCAGGCGGATTTGGACCGCCGTAAGCCCGGCCAGTCCAAATACGTTACCCAGCGCCGCGAAGATGATGCGGTGGAGATCCTCAGCGGCGTCTTCGAGGGCAAAACAACGGGTACTCCTATTGGCCTTCTGATCCGCAACAAAGACCAGCGCTCACGCGACTACGACAAGATTAAACAGGTGTTCAGGCCCAACCATGCCGACTACGCCTACGATCAAAAATACGGCTTTAGGGATTACCGCGGTGGCGGGCGTTCTTCGGCGCGAGAGACGGCCGCTCGTGTGGCGGCAGGTGCTATTGCCAAAGCGGCCTTACAGCATTGGTGGGGGGTTGAGATTCGTGGTTGCATGGTGCAGATGGGTGAGCTGCGGATGCAGCTGCGCGACTGGTCAGCCGTGAATGACAACCCCTTTTTCAGTCCGGACCCAGACCGTATTCCGGAGTTAGAGGCCTATATCAATCAAATTCGTCGCGATGGAGACTCCATCGGTGCTGAGCTGTATGTCGAGGCGACCGGGGTCCCGCCCGGCTGGGGGGAGCCAGTCTTCGATCGCTTGGATGCTGATATTGCCCATGCACTCATGAGTATTAATGCCGTCAAAGGCGTCGCGCTCGGGGATGGCTTTGACGTGGTTGCCATGCGCGGCTCCGAGCATCGCGATGAAATGTCGGCCGAGGGGTTTTTAAGTAACCATTCCGGTGGGGTCAGTGGTGGCATCTCTACCGGGCAAGTGATTACTGCCAGGCTGGCTCTCAAGCCGACCTCGAGCATCATTATTCCTGGGCAGACCATTACGCGCGATGGTGAAGACACGGAAATGCGAACCACTGGCCGTCACGACCCCTGCGTGGGTGTGCGTGCGACGCCAATTGCCGAGGCTATGCTTGCGTTGACCTTGCTCGACCATGCCTTACGTCAGCGCGGCCAGAATGGTCATGTTGAGTCCCGTACTCCGCGTGTGGCCGCGCAGGTGCCGGATACAGAATGACCCAGGCCCTCAGCGGCGGCCTCTACACTCGTTTATCGGCCTACTACTTCCATTTTTACGCCGTTCTCGGCTTGATGCTGCCATTCTTTGGTTTGTGGATGGCGGAGCGTGGTCTGAGTGCGGCGCAAATAGGCGCAGTACTCGCGGCTCATGGTCTCACCCGCATTGTTCTGCCTCCACTATGGGCGGCCTGGGCTGATGCAAGTGGGAAGCGGCTGGTCATTATTCAGTGGGCCAGCCTGGCATGTGCAATGGGGTTGTTGTTGTTACCCCTGGCGCATAGCTTTTGGACCGTGCTTGGTGCTGTGCTGCTGTTTTCGGTGTTTTGGAACGCCACCATGCCCCAGTTTGAGGCCTATACCTTGGGTCAGTTGGCCCAGCGTGGCGGAGATTATTCGCGAATCCGCCTATGGGGCAGTGTCGGGTTTGTGCTGGCCGTTGTGGGTGGCGGAGCGGCCTTTGACTACTGGGATCTACAGCCTTTGCCCCTAGCGATGGCCCTGTTGGTCGTTGGTATGACCATCGCCGCGCGGGGCCTGCCGGCAGACCATTGCGTGCCACGCTCTGTGGTCCAGGGTTCAATATTTAGCACCTTGCGTCGCCCCGTGGTGCTGGCCCTGCTGGGCGCCTGCATGCTGCATCAGTTCAGTTTTGCGCCCTATTACGGGTTCTTTTCGCTGTATTTAGAGCAACAAGGCTGGGGAAAGACCAGTACGGGCTTGCTCTGGGCCTTCGGGGTCATCTGCGAAATCGTCATGTTCATCTGGACCGGCAGCCTGATTCGTCGCTTTGGTCTACGGCGCATTTTCTTGTTTGCCATGCTCACCACAGTGGCGCGCTGGAGCCTGCTGGAATGGACGGTTCAGTGGCTACCGGGACTGTTGTTGCTCCAAGCCTTGCATCTGAGTAGCTTCGGCCTGTATCACGCGGCTGGCGTGCAGCTGATTCACCGCGAATTTGAGGCGCACCAGCGCGGGCGTGGGCAAGCCCTCTATGTTTCGTTGAGCTTTGGTGTGGGTGGCTCCCTGGGTTCCGCTGCGGCAGGAGGGCTATGGGATTGGGCCGGTCCAGATTGGGCTTACAGGATGGCGGCTATGGCTGCCGTGGGAGCGAGTCTGCTGGCTTGGCGCTGGGTTCGCTGATTCTTGAGTTTGACGCGGGCTCGACCAGGCCAAAATGTTCCGCCCAATAATTCTGCGCATCACCAAATATCTGGTCACGCTCGGCCTGCAGCGGTAGCCATGCCGTGTGGTTGGCCGCGGCACGCAGTAAAAACTGCAGCAACAGCAAATGTTGGCGCAGGATGCGCCGCCGCCGGTGAGGAACCTGGGGGTTAAACCATCCATGTTTGCGAAAGAGCTGGCGGGGGTTTTTGCGCACCCAGAGCCAGCTGCCCATTTCCAAAGTGAGGGGCAGAAACAAGCCGCGGCGGCGCGCCAGATGCCGCGCATAGAGAAAATCCCAGAGGTCACCATGGGTCATGTAATGCTGGCATTGGGGCTCAATTCTGTAGCCAATGTGGTGCGGGTAGGTTTGCCGGAATAGGGTGCGCAGAGCGTAAATCTCGGCAAGGTGCGGCATGGGCTCTTGCTTATGCGCCCAAGGAAACCACAGGCGGTTCGTGCTGCCAAAGCCGCTATGGCAGTCCACGCTCAAGCTAAAGGTGGCGTGTCGGGTCTGCTCCTCAATCAACCTGATCAGTGCGACATTTTCGGCGGCCAGGGCATGTCCGCGAAACCAGGGCAGGTGGCGACTAAGGCGCTGCCCTCCGGCTAACCAGTGGGGCTGGGGTGAGTCCAAAGGAGCATTGCGCATTAAATCAATGCCGTCTTGGGTAGCGCGTTGGCCTAAGGCGTATCCACTGGGGTTGGCGACGGGCACCACCACGACATGGATGGACTGCATCAGCGCCTGCAAGTACGCATCCCAGCGCAACTGTTCGAGTAAGGAATGCAGAAAGGCCATCACCACATCCACGCCAATGCGCTCATTGCCATGAATGCCGCCGACAACGAACACTCGAGGTGCCACAGGGTCCTGGCTGCCTAGGTGCACCACCTGCAACGGCCAATGTTGGCCCCCTGCGCCCAGCTCTAAGAGCGTACGCGACTGTAGCCTTTGTTCATGGCGATGCAGTAGCTCTTGCAGGGACTCGCGAATGTGTTTCATGGGAGGTCGGACGGTGCGGAGGGCAAAGGGCGCGGACGCGCGGGCCAAGGCAGCTTACAATGGGAGGTTGTTCAATTGATGAAGGTGTCGCCTGGGAAAGGGCGGGAAGACTGCATGGGACGCACGCTGTATCAAAAACTTTGGGACGACCACTTGGTGGATACTCTGCCGGATGGCACTGGGCTCATCTATATCGATCGTCATCTAGTGCACGAGGTGACTTCGCCGCAGGCTTTCGAAGGGCTGCGTCTTGCCGGTCGGCCCGTATGGCGCACCGATGCTAATTTGGCTGTCGCCGATCACAATGTGCCAACCACATCTCGCGCCGAGGGCATAGCCGATCCGATTTCTCGCTTACAAGTGGAGACATTGGATCGCAACGCGGCCGAACATCAGTTGCCCTACTTTCCGATGCAGGATCGCAGGCAGGGCATCGTCCATGTGATTGGCCCGGAGCAGGGAGCCACTCTGCCGGGCATGACAGTGGTGTGCGGTGACTCTCATACCTCTACGCATGGTGCTTTTGGGGCTTTGGCTTTTGGCATTGGAACCTCTGAGGTCGAACATGTTTTGGCCACCCAATGTTTGCTCCAACAACCAGCAAAAACCATGCGCGTTTGGGTCGATGGCGAGCTCGCCAAGGGCGTGACTGCCAAAGATCTCGCGCTGGCCATCATTGGCCACATCGGTACCGCCGGTGGTACCCAACATGTGATCGAATTTGCCGGGCCCGCGGTCCAAGCCCTGAGCATGGAAGGGCGTATGACCTTGTGCAACATGACCATTGAGGCAGGCGCACGCGCGGGCATGGTTGCCGTTGACCAGACCACCTTGGACTATGTTCGCGGCCGTCCTTACGCACCTGAAGCTGAGGTGTGGGATCGTGCCGAGGACTATTGGCGCGGTCTGCACTCAGACGCCGATGCCGTTTTCGATACCGAGGTTCGGCTCGACGCTACGCAAATTGGTCCGCAGGTCACCTGGGGCACATCGCCGGAGATGGTTCTTGGCGTCGATGCTCGGGTGCCTGATCCCGCTGCAGAGGCGGACCCAACGCGGTCTGGCAGTATGCAGCGCGCCCTGGATTACATGGGCTTGAAGGCCGGGCAGGCAATTGCCGACATCGCCGTGGACAAAGTCTTCATCGGCTCCTGCACCAACAGCCGTATCGAAGACCTCCGCGAAGCGGCTGCGGTTGTGGCCGGTCGCCGCAAGTCACCTACCGTCAAATTGGCCATGGTGGTTCCGGGCTCCGGACTGGTCAAAGAGCAAGCTGAGCAGGAGGGGCTGCATCGTATTTTTGAAGCCGCTGGTTTTGAATGGCGAGAGCCGGGCTGCTCCATGTGTTTGGCCATGAATGCTGATCGTTTGGAGCCCGGCGAACGCTGCGCGTCGACCTCCAATCGAAATTTTGAAGGCCGCCAAGGGCAGGGTGGGCGTACCCATTTGGTCAGCCCCGCAATGGCGGCAGCGGCCGGAGTGTTGGGACACTTCACCGATTTTCGTCAACTCAAAGATGCCGATTAAGAGCTGCTCTCATCGCTACAGCTGAGCGAGTGAGTAGCTTTACAAAGGATTTCACTATGCAAGCGTTTCGCTGTCATACCGGGCGCGTCCTGCCGATGGACCGGGCCAATGTCGATACCGATGCCATCATCCCCAAGCAATACCTCAAGTCGGTGCGCCGCACAGGTTTTGGCCCTTATTTGTTTGACGACTGGCGTTATTTGGACCCCGGCACACTAGACACCCCACTGGAAACTCGGCGCATCAACCCAGATTTTGAGTTGCACGATGCGCGCTACTCCGGTGCCAGTATTCTGCTGGCACGGCGGAACTTTGGCTGTGGTTCCTCACGCGAGCACGCCGTCTGGGCCCTGGACAATTTCGGCATTCGCTGCGTGATCGCCCCTAGCTTCGCCGATATCTTCTTTAATAACTGCTTCAAGAATGGCGTGCTGCCCATTCAGCTTGATGAAGACACTGTGGAGCAGCTGTTTGCGGCGACCGTCTCCGGGGCCGATATGACGGTTGATCTGGAGAATAATCAGCTCCAGGTTGGAGAGCTGACGGTGGCCTTCGAGGTCGACCCAGCGCGCCGAGAGCGCTTGTTGGCGGGTTTGGATGATATTGGCGAAACCCTACAGATGCGCGACAAAATTGAAGCCTATGAGGCCCAGCGTCGGGCCGAAAAGCCCTGGTTATTTGGAGCCCAAGTATGAGCGTTGCCAAATTACTCTTGCTCCCTGGGGATGGCATCGGTCCTGAAATTGTGGCGCAGGCGGAGCGGGTATTAGCCCTTCTCAATGAGCTGTCCGATTGGCAATGTGAGTGGGAGCATGCCCGCGTGGGCGGAGCTGCTTACGATGTGGATGGCGACCCTTTCCCGGAGGAAACAGAGCGCCTTTGTCATGCAGCAGATGCCATTTTGTTCGGCGCTGTTGGTGGCCCCCAATATGATGAGTTGCCACGTGCTCAGCGGCCTGAGAGCGGCTTGCTGCGGATGCGTGCCAGTTTGGACTTGTTCGCCAATTTGCGCCCGGCTCAAGCCTTTGCGGAGTTGGCGGCGGCCTCCAGCCTGAAGCCCGAGCTGGTGGCAGGGCTAGACATCCTGATTGTTCGCGAACTGACCGGCGGTATTTATTTTGGCCAACCGCGCGCTCAGGAAGACCAGCCGCGCAGGGCCTTTAACACCATGGTGTATACCGCGGAAGAGATTGAGCGGATTGCAAGAGCAGGCTTCGAGGCGGCGCGCCGTCGGCAGGGGCGCCTGTGCTCCGTCGACAAGGCCAATGTGTTGGAGGTAAGCCAGCTGTGGCGGGATGTGGTGACCGAGCTGAGTGCAGATTATCCGGATGTGAGTCTGAGCCACATGTACGTGGACAACGCTGCCATGCAGTTGGTGCGTCAGCCCAAGCAGTTCGACGTGTTGGTCACAGGGAATCTGTTCGGCGATATTTTGTCGGACCTAGCCGCCATGCTCACGGGCTCCATTGGTATGTTGCCTTCGGCCTCGCTGAATTCCGGTGGCCGAGGTCTGTATGAGCCTGTGCATGGAAGCGCTCCGGATATTGCCGGCCAGGATCGGGCCAACCCATTGGCCATGTTGCTCTCTTTGGCGATGGCACTCCGCCATAGCCTGAATCGGGCGGATCTGGCTAAGCAATTAGAGCAGGCGATTACTGATGTCTTGGCCAGCGGGGTCCGCACGGCGGATATCGCTGGGGCCGGAGAAACTCCGGTCGGCACACAGGCTATGGGAGATGCCGTGTTAGCGGCGTTGCGCCATCGACTGCAAGCGGCGCAATAGCGTTGAGTGCAAATGCTGCGGTGTGTGCTGCGCTTACGGCTCCCGCGCTGTCATCTCTAGGTTGGCGTCATCGATCTATTGGTCGAGGGGGCCTGGCTCAGCTCCTGAGACCGCTACTCTAAGTTGTAGCTTCCTGTCGCTTTTCTTTCTTTCTTCTCAAAGACTGCTACTGACCTCCCCATGAAACCACTCAACATTGCAATTCTTGGCGCTACCGGCGCTGTTGGCCGTACTCTGCTTGAGGTGCTCGCCGAACGCCAGTTTCCGGTGGCCGAAGTATTTCCGCTTGCCAGCCGTCGCTCCGCAGGCCAGATGGTGAGCTTTGGTGATCGTGAGCTGGAGGTGCTGTGTGTGGACGACTTTGATTTTAGTCGCGCCCAGATTGGATTGTTCTCAGCAGGTGGCAGCATTTCCGCGCAGTGGGCGCCGGTGGCGGCAGAAGCTGGTTGTATCGTGATCGATAACACCAGTCACTTCCGTTACGAAGATGATGTGCCCCTGGTGGTGCCTGAGGTGAACCCTCAGGCCGTAGATGGTTACGCAACGCGCAACATCATCGCTAACCCCAATTGTTCCACCATCCAAATGCTGGTTGCGCTCAAGCCCATTCACGATGCCGCAGGCATTGAGCGAATTAATGTAGCCACCTACCAGGCTGTCTCCGGCACCGGTAAGGAAGCCATTGACGAGCTGGCCGAGCAGAATGCGGCCATCGCGCAGGGGACTAGCATGCACTGCAAGGTGTACCCCAAGCCCATTGCTGCCAACGTTTTGCCACATATTGATGTGTTTCAGGACAATGGCTACACCAAAGAAGAGATGAAAATGGTGTGGGAGACGCGCAAAATTTTGGGTGATCATCAGATTCAGGTGAATCCAACCTGCGTCAGGGTACCTGTGGTCTTCGGTCACTCTGAGGCGGTGCATATCGAAACCCGTGACAAGCTCAGCTTGGCTGATGCGCGTGCTTTGCTGGAGAAGGCGCCTGGCGTGCGTGTGCTCGATCAGCATATGGATGGCGGCTATCCCACGGCATTGACGGAGGCTGCAGGCAATGATTGGACCTGGGTAGGCCGGCTGCGTGAAGACATTTCTCACCCCAGGGGCTTAAACATGTGGGTGGTATCTGACAATGTGCGTAAAGGGGCCGCAACGAACTCGGTGCAGATTGCTGAGCTGCTGCGTACTCGGGGCCACATCTGAGCGCCGTCCACCGCATAGACGCCTCCGCTGGCGCAATAAATCTTGCTGGAAAAGCACTATGGCTGCGCTAGCCGAGGGTGGGCCCAGGTTGTGAGTTTTGCTCACAGCATGGCGACGGTGGTCTAAGCGCCGCGCTGAGATCGTTGCCGTCAGCTACAGCAGAAAACCGCCATTTTCTGAGCTGCTGTGGTTCGCATCATGGCGCCACGGCATCATGAATGCACCCTGATTCCACATAGCGCATCATTGCTGCGTTGTAGCTCCGCCGTTGGCCGGTTACAGTGGCAAGCTATTACAACGGCAGATGTTGCCAAACACCGTCACGTTTTGGGGTTTGAGGATGACGATGACACGCTGGTTTCTGGTTTCCATGCTCACTTTGGTGTGCTTGCCCGGGTGGGCTCTGCGCACCGGAGATATTCAAACGCAGTCGCGCTTAAATGAGCCCCTGGAGGCAGTGCTGAGCATTAGTGATGTATCTGCAGCTGAAGCAGCCAACCTTCAGGTGCGCGTGGCATCTGCGGATATTTATGCCCAGTTGGGTTTAGAGCGGTCTGTTGCCGCCAGTGATTTGCGCTTTGCCATCGAGGGACAGGCGCCGGACAACTTGAGAATCCGCGTCCGCGGCCAGCGACCCTGGCTAGAGCCCTATGTCATTTTGGTTCTCGATATCGGCACCAGCAAGGGGCGTTTGCTGCGCGAGTACACGCTGCTCTTGGATCCGGCACAGGCCGCGCCAGCACCCTTGGTTGTCGCTCAGCCAAGCCCGGCGCCTACTGCGCTTCCCGTTGAAGAGCAGGCCCAGTCCGCGCTGCCTGCGCAGGCTCAGGTGCCAGCGCCTGCGCGGACTGAGGTCGCCACGCCGACTGTGCGCGGGGTGGACACTGCGGCCGAGCGCCAGATGGCCGTGCCGCCCCCGTCAGTGCCTAGCCTCGCTACAGGCGAAGCGGTACTCGGCAATAGCCCAATCGTTGATTCCGCTGACCAGCGGCGCATTCCCACTTCAGCTCGGGGTAACGAGCCCATCGTTAGGGGCACGCAACCAGGCGAGGTATTGCGTGTTCGCCCTGGAGCAAACTTATTCGCCATTGCCGCAGATATTGCCGGTGCGAGTAGCGTTGGTGTCTCGCAGGCGGCTTGGGCCTTGTATCAAAACAACCCCAGGGCTTTCGCCGGCTCTCCAGACAAGCTCCTGCGTGGTGCACGCTTGACGGTGCCGAGTGTCGCGACGATGCAGCGCGTCTCTGAGGGTCAGGCTAAACGCTTGTTAGGTGGCGAGCAGCTTGATGTTGCTGCGGGCGTTCCAATTACGCCGCCGCCTCGGGAGGTGCTCCGCTCTGAGCCAGTTGCAACCCGCGCCCCTACACCGACGCGGGTGACGCAGGTCACGCCGGCCCCGACGGCCGCGGTGGTTGCTGGCGCCGGGCCGGCAAAAGACGAGACGGCTTCGGCGGATGCTGACTCGGCGCAGGCTGTGTCGGCGTCCGAGTTTGAGAGCCCGGCGGAGTCGATGACTGCAGATACCGACGATTTGTTGGAAGAGTCCTTTTTGGATGAGTCTGCTGATGCCACTGCAGCCACTACGCCGCCATCCCAAGCGGATTCTGCGGCTGTAGAGAAAATGCCCTTGTGGGTGTGGTTAGGTGCTGCGGCGCTGATCTTGGTGTTCTTGCTGTTGCTGTTACGCAAGCGCCCCTGGGGTCGTGACGAAGAAGCCTTGGCTTCTAGCGCTGCGCCTGCGGATGATGTGGGCCAAGCCCGGCCGATGGAGGACGCCTTTGCCGCCCCGGTCGGTACGGCTCAAGCGGAAGATGAGGGTGAGGCTTTGGAGTCGGTGTCCTTAGATGCTGCGCCGCTCACCGATTCTGATGATGAGGCTATGGATGGCTTGGACGATGGGGTCGCCGACCCCATCGCCGAGGCTGATTTTCATATTGCCTATGGTCTTTACGATGAGGCAGAGCGGGTGTTGGTTCAGGCCAGAGAGGCTCAGCCCGAACGCGATGACCTGATTGAGAAGTTGGCTGAAACATATTTCGCCAGCGGTAACACCCAAGCCTTTGAGGCCTTGGCCAGTGAGGTCCATCTGAACCGCCCCGAGTCCGCTGCCTGGCCGCGGATTAGCGAATGGGGTTCACAATTGCTGCCCGCTGCGGCCTTGTTTGCGTCTGCGGACAGCGCCGAGGCTGAAGAACTGGGCTCTTTGGATTTGCCGGAAGCAGAATCGTCCTCGTCTGACTTTGCGACAACCGCTGCCGAGCCAGAGTCTCAAGCCATGGACTCTGTTTCTGAGCAGGTCGACACGGATACGGTGGACCTCTCCCTCGAGGAGGCGTCGGCGCCTCTGGACGAGGGCGAGGACGAGGAGTTGAGCCTGGATAGCTCTGAGTCCGATACAGAGCGCACATTGGTCGAAGAGACGCCTGGCGAAGATGGCAATGTGGTGGAGTTCGAGCTTCCAGAGGCTCCGGACACGCCGAATGCTCCAGAGCCGGATCAAACCGACACCGGCAACATCATTGACTTTGACCTAGACAGCGACGTACCGGCTGAGCCCTCAGCGGTGGTGGAGTCTGAAGCGCAGCCAGCCAGCCTAGATGAGGAATTTGGAGCGGATGCGCTTTCTAAGCCGCTGGACGACGCAGAGTCTTCGGAGGAGTTTTCGCTCTCAGACCTGGAAGCTGACGCCGCGCCAGATCTGGAATTAACAGATGACATACAAAGCCTTTCGCAGGCTGCCGAAGGACTGTCTGGCGAAGAGCTGTCGGATGACGATCTTTCGGATGGCGCCCTGGAAGATGTAGATTTTTCCCTGGACGACCTGCAAACCGACGACACCGAAGAACAAGGCTTTGATCTGGACTTGGAACAGCAGGACAACGCTGCCATGAGCGATGTTGCTGATACCGACTCCGCTGATATGGAGCTCAGCTTGGACCAGTTCGAGCTGGATGACAGCGCCATCGCTGACGATGACAGCTTGAGTATGGAGGGGGAGCCCGAACTAGACGATTCCGGTGACGAGAGCACATCCGTCGTGAGTCATGACGAGGTGGTGAGTACCGGCGATGACATGGCCGGCAAGCTGGATTTGGCGCGGGCCTACATCGATATGAGCGAACTGGACATGGCGCGCTCGCTCTTAGATGAAGTGGCTCTACGCGGTTCTGCGGAACAGCAATCTGAGGCGAAATCCATGCTGGAGCAATTAGGCTGAGTTCAGGAAAGACGTCCCGCCTCGCTCGTGGCCCGGTACGTGGCTTGGTGGGCAGCGTCCAAATCTTAATGACCGCCATGGCCAGTGCTTGGGCCAGTCTGCCGCAAGCCTTGCTTCTGGGGCTGGCCTGGGCGGTTTACGTGCAGGGACGCCGTTCGCAGCTATGGCCAGTGTTCTTCGCGCGCATTGTGAGCCTGCGTTGGTTTTTGCTGGCACTACTCATTTTGCATGGCGTGACCGTGCTGAGCAGTCCGAATGAGCTTCGTTGGGAGTTGGCTCAAGCGGGTCTGCGCCAGGGCGTAGTGCTGCTGACATTGCTTCTGAGCGTGGTGGCCGTACTCGAACCCTTGTCGCTAGATCAACGTATTGCCGCTTTGGCTGCCTTGTTTCGTCCACTGGCTGTGCTGCGACTGCAACCCCAGCGCGTGGCGGCGATGTTGGCTTTGGCTCTGGAACAAGCCCAAGACATGCGCCGTCAGCTACTGTCGCGCCCCCGTGGGGGCGGCTGGAAGGGAGCTATCGATGCCTTGGCAGCCTTGTGCTGGGAACTGGAAAGCCAAGAGATTAGCCTGCGCAGTCATAGGCCCATACAGGTTGAGTATCATTCCAGCCCATTGGTGTGGTCTGTGCCACTGTTCTCCGTGGTCGCGATGGCAGCGACTGTGATGGTGTCTAAGGCTGGGTAATACGCGAGCATGGCGAAATGGGCGGCGATGGTCGAATACGACGGTCGCGATTTTGTAGGTTGGCAGAGCCAGCAAGGCTTGCGGAGTGTGCAGGCGTGTTTGGAGCAGGCACTGGCTCAGGTGGCTAGTCATGCGATTGGTTTGCGCTGCGCCGGGCGTACCGATGCGGGCGTCCATGCTCTGGGCCAAATTGTGCACTTTGAGACCGACGCCGTTCGCAGCGCTCGGGGCTGGTTGTTGGGCACGAATACCCATCTCCCCAGCGATATCAGCTTGCAGTGGATTGGGCCGGTCGCCGAGGACTTCGATGCCCGATTCCGGGCCATATCGCGACGTTATCGTTATGTGATTCTGAATGCTCCAGCCCGGCGGGCGACCTGGCATGGGCGCTGTCTATATGAACCTCGCCCCTTAGATGCGCGGGCGATGCAGGAGGCCGCAAGGCGCCTCCAGGGCCAACATGATTTCTCAGCCTTTCGCGGACGCGACTGCCAAGCCAAAACCCCAGTGAAGACCGTGCATAGTATTACCCTGCAGCGTGTAGGCTGCTGGCTCATGCTCGATATCGAGGCTGGCGGGTTCTTGCACAACATGGTGCGCAACATTGTAGGCACCTTGATCGAGGTAGGTCGGGGTGCACGTGCCGTGGACTGGGTGGACGATGTCTTGGCCTCGCGTGACCGTTGTGCCGCTGGCCCTACGGTTGCGCCCGGCGGGCTTTATTTTGTTGCGGCACAATACCCAGATGAATTTGCGCTGCCTGCAGCGCCAGAATTGCGAATACCTATCTGATCGGAGCCCGCGCATGGCGCGCACGCGCATTAAATACTGTGGTCTCACCCGTCCAGAAGACCTTGAGCTTTGTGGGCAGTTGGGCATAGATGCGGTGGGTTTTGTATTCCACCCCAAGAGTAAACGTGCGGTCGCGGCCAAGGAGGTCAAAAGCTGGTTGCAACATCGGCCGGCGTTAACCCATACGGTGTTTTTGTTTATGGACCCAGATGCGGCGCAGGTCCATACCGTCTTGGACCAGGTGCAGCCGGATTATTTGCAATTTCATGGCCGCGAAAGCGCGGACTTCTGCGCCGCTTTTGGCCTGCCGTATATCAAGGCACTGCCGATGGGTAACCCAGAGCAGGCGGCGGCCTTCCAGGCCGACCATGCGGGCCGCGCGGCATTTTGGTTGGCCGATAGTCACGGCGGCGCCCATGCTAGCGGTGGCAGTGGTCATCGTTTCGATTGGGCGCAGATTCCTGAGCTGCCGGCGCAAAGTCTGATCGCCGGTGGTCTGCGCATTGACAACGTGGGCGAGCTCATTCGCACACATCATCCCTGGGGTATAGACCTCAGTAGTGGGATCGAAGAGCATCCAGGGATCAAATCTGCCCGTAAAATGGTGGACTTCGCGGCTGCTGTCCGTTTGGCGGATGCGGCAGTCAACACTCCAGTTAACGAGACTTCTTCATGATGAATCGCTCCCCCCAGACCGCAGATTCTCGCCCCGGCCACTTTGGCCCCTACGGCGGATCTTTTGTGGCGGAAACGCTGATTGGCCCGCTCAGTGAGCTGGAGTCGAACTGGCGTGAACTGTGGGCGGATTCCGCGTTTCGTGCCGAGCTGGACGATGATCTCGCGCATTATGTGGGACGACCAAGCCCGCTCTACCACGCTAAACGGCTGTCCGATGAACTCGGTGGTGCGCAGATCTTCCTGAAACGGGAGGATCTGAATCACACTGGGGCTCACAAAATTAACAATACTGTCGGCCAGGCGCTGTTAGCTCGGCATATGGGAAAATCGCGCATCATCGCGGAGACCGGAGCCGGTCAGCATGGTGTGGCTAGCGCTACCGTCGCAGCGCGGCTCGGGCTTGAATGCATCGTTTATATGGGCGAAACCGATATCGAACGGCAGCAACCCAACGTCTATCGAATGAAGCTGCTGGGGGCGGAGGTCGTCGGCGTCACCAGCGGCACCCGCACTCTCAAGGATGCGATGAACGAGGCCCTGCGTGATTGGGTGACCAATGTTGACGATACCTTCTACATCATTGGGACCTGTGCGGGCCCGCATCCATACCCAGAGATGGTGCGTGAACTGCAATCCGTCATGGGCCGTGAAGCGCGTGCTCAGATGCTGGAGATGACCGGGCAACTCCCGGACGTCGTCATGGCCTGCGTTGGTGGCGGCTCGAATGCGATCGGTTTGTTTCATCCCTTCATTGACGATGCTGGTGTGCGCATGATTGGCGTGGAGGCAGGCGGTGATGGTGTGGAAACGGGCCGCCATGCAGCGCCGCTCACGGCGGGCCGTCCAGGCATCTTGCATGGCAATCGCACCTATTTAATGCAAGACGACAATGGCCAAGTGGCCGGGACGCACTCCGTGTCCGCTGGTTTGGACTACCCTGGCGTGGGCCCTGAGCACTCCTGGCTGAAGGATTGCGGGCGCGCCGAGTATGTGGCGGCAACAGATGCCCAAGCGATGGCGGGTTTTCATCTGCTCACGCGCACCGAAGGGATTATTTGCGCTTTGGAAACCGCCCATGCCATTGGCCACGTGATGGAGTTGGCGCCAACGATGCGCAAGGATCAAAGCATTGTGATTAACCTCTCAGGCCGCGGTGACAAAGACCTTTACTCGATCGCACGCATGGAAGGGTGGGAGTTGTGAGTCGTATCCAGCAGGTGTTTGCCGCATGCAAGGGCAACAATCGAGCCTGTTTGGTGCCGTACTTAACGGCGGGTGATCCACACCCCAAGCACACGGTGGCATTGATGCACGCCTTGGTTCGCGGTGGCGCTGATGTCATTGAGTTGGGTGTGCCATTTTCCGATCCCATGGCGGATGGCCCGACTATCCAATTGGCCTGTGAGCGGGCATTGAACGCGGGAACGCATCTGCGCGGCGTACTCGACATGGTGCGTGAATTCCGGCAGCAGGACGCGCAGACTCCTGTGGTGCTCATGGGCTACCTCAACCCCATTGAGAGCATGGGAGCAGAGCGCTTTGCCGAGCAGGCCGCTGCAGCGGGTGTGGACGGCGTGCTCGCTGTGGATCTTAGCGTCGAAGAATGGGATAGCTTGCAGCCCGCACTGGAGGGCCAGGGCCTGGACTGCATCTTTTTGATGTCGCCAACCACTAGCCTGGAGCGGGCCGGACAGATGAGCCGTTACGGAAGTGGCTATTTGTATTACGTGTCCCTTAAAGGGGTGACTGGCAGTGCCGCCTTGGATAGTGTTGCCGTCGCCAGTCGTCTAGCGGAATTGCGCGGTACCGTTGAGCTGCCGCTGGCTGTAGGCTTTGGGATTCGAACGGCAGATCAGGTGGCCCAAGTGGCGGACGTAGCAGATGGCGTCGTCGTCGGCAGCGCATTGGTACAGTGCATCGCCGATGCTGCCAGCAATGGTGACGATACCGAGCAAATGGCAGCGAAGCTGGAATTAGCAGCCCGTGAGCTGCGTTCTGGTATCGATCGCGCCAGGCAGGCCGCATGAGTTGGTTGGGAAAAATCATGCCCTCGCGTATCGCGACGGCGCGTGATTCCCGGCATAACGTGCCTGAAGGGCTGTGGGCCAAATGTAAGTCCTGTAGCGCCATGCTTTATCGCGCCGAGTTGGAGCGCAACTGTGAGGTGTGCCCTAAGTGTGGTGCGCATCACCCAATTCGCGCCCGGCGGCGCATGGAGCTACTGCTTGACGAAGATGGTCGTGAAGAACTCGCAGCAGGCCTGCGTTCTAGCGACCCTCTGAAGTTCCGAGACCTGAAGAAATATAAGGATCGGTTGTCCGCAGCGGAAAAGGTGTCTCAGGAAAAAGAGGCCCTCATCGTTTTTAAAGGATCCATGGGTGGGCAACGTGTGGTGCTGGCCATTTTCGAGTTCAGCTTCATTGGTGGCTCCATGGGCAGTGTGGTGGGGGAGAAATTCGCCCGCGCCGTGAAAGCCGCGATCGATGCTGGCGCGCCACTGGTCTGTATTGCCGCATCGGGTGGCGCACGCATGCAGGAGGCGCTGCTCTCCCTCATGCAGATGGCTAAAGTCAGTGCGGCTCTAGCCAGTCTGAGTCAAGCGGGTCTGCCTTACATTTCGGTGCTCACCGATTCCACCATGGGTGGTGTGAGCGCCTCATTAGCCATGCTGGGTGATATCAATATGGCCGAACCCGGTGCTTTGATTGGCTTTGCTGGCCCGCGGGTGATCGAGCAGACCGTGCGTGAAACCCTGCCTGAAGGCTTCCAGCGCGCGGAGTTTTTGCTCGAACATGGCGCCATCGATCTGATATGTGACCGCCGCGAAGCCCGCGACACGCTGATCCAGTTGCTAGGAGTGCTCATGCATCGCCCGGCTTTGGATGTGCCTTCCTCGACTGCGGAGCCAGCTCGCCTTGCCTGATCTTGCCTCCTGGCTGGCGTATCAACAAGACCTACACAACGCAGAGATTGACCTAGGCCTGGAGCGCGTTCGCAGTGTGTTTGCGGCGCTTGGCCTGCGTCTTCCGTCGCAGATCGTGATTGTGGCCGGCACCAATGGCAAGGGCAGCTGCGTCCATGCCTTGGACGCGCTGGCACAAGCAGCGGGAAAGCGCACACTCCGTTACACCTCGCCGCATTTGTATCGTTACAACGAGCGTATTTGCGTGGATGGGGCGCCCGTCAGCGATGAATCTCTGTGCACCGCTTTCGCCGCTATCGAGGCAGCTCGAGGACAAACGCCACTCACATTTTTCGAGTTTGGCACCCTGGCAGCGCTGTACATTGCGGCGCAGCTTCGGCCGGATGTCGTGCTGCTGGAAGTGGGCTTAGGTGGCCGCCTCGACGCGACTAATATCGTGGATGCCGATGCTGCCATATTGTGCTCATTGGGCTTAGATCATCAGGAATGGTTGGGCCACAGCCTGGACCTGATTGCCAAGGAAAAGGCCGGAGTATGCCGGCGTGCGCGGCCGGTGGTTGTGGCGGACCCGCAGACATGGGAGTACTACGCTCCATCCATTCATGCCATACAAGCTGGTCCGGTTTGGCTGGCAGGGCGTGACTATGCCCTGCGTAGCGAGGGTGATCTGCCACATTTGTCGTTGGGCGCGGCTGTCTGCGCAGCAGATGTGCTGGGTTGGCGCCTCAGTTCGGCGCAGGTCGAAGATGTTTTCAGCCGCCTGAGCATTCCAGGGCGAATGGAAATTCGGTCTCGAGATTATGGTGAGCTAGTGTTGGACGTGGCCCATAATCTGGAGGCTGTGCAGCGCTTGCTGGAGCGGCTTAGGCACCGGCCGGACATGCCCACCTGGGTAATTTGCGGGGTGCAGGCCGATAAAGACGTGGCCGCAATGTTGCCAGCATTGACCGCGCAGGCAGAGCAAGTGTTCCTGACAGACCTACCTGCGCCACGCGGGAGCCTTGCCGAGGATTTGCGTCTGCACTGCGCCGAAGGGGTGCCGGTTCGCTGTTTTGCGCATCCGCAACAGGCCCTGTCCGCAGCCGAAAGCGCTGCGCACGCTCATCCGCAGCCGCTACGAATTATCATGTGCGGCTCGTTTGTAACGCTGGGGATGAGTGGACTTGGATGAGCAACACCGGGCGCGCTGGGTTGGTGCTGCGGTATTCGCCATAGTAGGAGTGGTCAGTTTTCCGCTGCTATTTGGTGATCCGGTCGATCCACGGAGCACCATACGCAGCCGTTATGCCTCCAGTCGACCTGTTGTGGTGCGGCCTAGCATTGCGCCTAGTCCGGGTCCGCAGGTCGCTGTCGCGCAGCCAGTCCGGCCCAGTCCTACGCCTATTGTGCGACCAAGTCCACGGCCGACCCAGCCCGCACCCGCTGCAACGAGGCGCGTAGCACCATCACCAGTAGCCACTGAGCCGCCGGTAGGGGCACAACGTTGGACACTACAGCTAGCCAGCTACACCGACGCTCAATCGGCGCAGCGATTCGTGCAGGCTTTGCGCAAAGAAGGCCTCAATCCAAAGGTGGTCCAAAACGATGCAGGCGGGCGCAGTGTGTGGCGGGTGCGCTTGGAGCTGGCGGGTACTCGCCGTGAGGCGGAGTCCTTGGCTGCGCGCCTGAACATGCAATTTCGCATTCAATCTTTGCTGCTCAGCCGTGAATGATTCGCTTCCCGCGCAGGCTGCGCTAAAATGACGGCTTAGTGACGACCGCTTTGCACTGTGACTGACTCGCTGGTCTGGGTAGATGCCCTGATCGCCGGCATCTTATTGGTGTCGCTGCTCATTGGCCTGTTCCGCGGCTTTGTTAAGGAAGTGTTTTCCTTGGCATCGTGGATCATCGCCGTGTGGGTGGCCATTCGCCTGGGGCCGGCGGTTGCGGAGCAATTCCTTTCCTCTATCGATTCGCCGACGGCGCGCCTTGGTGCGGCGTATGCCGGTGTTTTTATTGGCGTGTTGATTGCCGGCGCCGTCATCTCTCATTTACTGACTCTGCTCGTGAACCGCACCCATTTGCAGGGCACGGATCGCAGCTTGGGTCTGTTATTCGGGCTATTGCGCGGTGCGGTCATTGTCACGGCACTGGTATTGCTGGCCAGGCAAACACCGATGCCTCAGGAGCCATGGTGGCAGCGCAGCGTCATGGTGTCGCAATTTGAAATTTTGGCCGATTGGGTGGCGGAACAACTGCCGCCTGGTTGGTTGCCGCAGCGCCCGACGACGGCGTCATTGATGCCGGCCATGAGCCCCAGTCCTTCTCCAGCCCCCCAGGAGCCCTGATCCCATGTGTGGAATCGTTGGCATGGTGGCGCATAGCGCCGCTAATCAATCCATTTACGACGCTCTTACAGTTCTGCAACATCGTGGGCAGGATGCCGCAGGCATTATGACCTGGGATAAGGGTGAGTTCTTCTTGCGTAAGGCTAATGGCTTGGTCCGGGATGTCTTCGGCAAGGAGCATATGCTCAGCCTGCAGGGAGCAGCCGGGATTGGCCATGTCCGTTATCCGACTGCGGGTTGCAGTTCTTCTGCTGAGGCTCAGCCTTTGTACGTGAACTCTCCCTACGGCATCGTGCTCGCGCATAACGGCAACCTCACCAATGCTGATGAACTGCGTGAGCAATTGTTCTTAGAGGATCGGCGGCATCTCAATACCAGTTCTGATTCCGAAGTGTTGCTCAATGTGCTCGCGACCGAGCTGGCCCATACCGGCGGACTAAATGTCGATGAAGACGCGGTCTTCACAGCCATCCGTCGATTAGGGCAACGGGCGCGCGGTGCCTACGCCTGCGTGGCCATGATTAACGGCTTTGGCGTGGTGGGTTTTCGTGACCCTATGGGCATTCGACCTGCGGTGTACGGCAAACGCAGTACGGAGCGTGGTGATGAGTACATTATTGCCTCCGAGTCCGTTGCTTTGGACACACTGGGCTTTGAGCGGATAGATGATATTGCGCCTGGGGAGGCGATCGCCATCCGCTTCGACGGCACTTTCAGCAAGCGCCAATGCATCAAACCCGGGCCTTACCGCCCCTGTCTGTTTGAGCATGTCTACCTCGCTCGCCCGGACTCGGTGCTGGACAACATCTATGTGTACAAGGCGCGGCTCCGCATGGGCACGCAATTGGCCCGGCAAATCGAGAATGAGTGGCCAGATCACGATATCGATGTGGTGATCCCCATCCCCGACACCAGCCGTACAGCTGCCATGCAGCTGGCTAATGATTTGGGCCTGAAGTACCGGGAAGGGTTTATCAAGAACCGCTACATCGGTCGAACCTTCATCATGCCGGGGCAGGCCTTAAGACGAAAATCTGTCCGCCAGAAGCTCAACCCCATTGGCCTCGAGTTCGCGGGTAAAAACGTGTTGCTGGTGGACGACTCTATTGTCCGCGGCACCACCTCCAAAGAAATTATTCAGATGGCGCGTGATGCCGGAGCCAAGCGGGTGTACTTTGCCTCCGCAGCGCCGCCAGTACGCTATCCCAACGTCTACGGTATCGATATGCCATCCGCCACAGAGCTGGTCGCCCATGGCCGCAGCGTGGATGAAATAGCAGCCGAGCTCGGAGCCGACAAGCTCATCTACCAAAGCCTGGATGCGTTGAAAGAGGCTGTACGCCACCACCGCACCGAAATTGAAGATTTTGAGGACTCGGTATTCAGTGGTCAGTACCCCACCGCAGACATCGACAACGAGTACCTGGATCAGCTGGAGTTATTCCGCAACGATAGCGCGCGCCGTCAACGGCCAGAGTCCGGTCCTAGCAAGTTGGTTGGCATGCACGATGTTGGCTCTAGTTAGCAGGAGCCCGCAGCCATGAGCAAGGACCGCCAATGGCGCCCGCAAACATTAGGTATTCGCGCGGCTGATCAGCGATCAGAGTGGGGCGAGCACTCCGCTGCCATTCACCCGACATCGTCCTTTGTGTTTGCCAGTGCTGAAGAAGCCGCAGCACGCTTTTCCGGGCAAGAGCAGGGTTTTATCTACTCGCGCTTTACCAATCCCACTGTACAGGCCTTCGAGCAGCGCTTGGCCGCGATGGAAGGGGGCAGCCACTGCGTGGCTACCGCGTCGGGCATGGCAGCAGTGATGAGCACCTGTTTTGCATTGCTCAATGCCGGGGACCATATGTTGGCCGCCGAGGGTTTATTCGGCTCGACAACGGGTTTTTTGCTGAACCATCTCACGCGCTTTGGTGTACAGGTGGACCTGGTCGATCCTACGGACGTTGCTGCCTGGGAGGCCGCGTGTCAGCCCAACACCAAAATGTTCTTGGTCGAAACCCCGACCAACCCTCTTTGCCGAGTCTCTGACCTGCGGGCTCTGGCTGCCGTAGCTCGCTCGCATCAGGCGACCTTTGTGGTGGATAACTGCTTTTGCACCCCGGCTTTACAGCGCCCGCTGAACTGGGGAGCCGATTTGGTGATCCATTCTGCGACCAAATTTTTGGACGGGCAGGGGCGCTGTGTGGGTGGTGCCGTGGTGGGTGACCCGCAGCGTGTAGGGGAGAAGATATTTGGCTTCTTGCGGAGCGCTGGTCCGAGCATGTCGCCCTTCAACGCCTGGGTATTCCTCAAGGGTTTGGAAACGCTCGATCTACGTATGCAGGCACACAGCCGTAATGCTCAAGATCTTGCACATTGGTTTCAGGAGCAGCCTGGCGTCAATCAAGTGCATTACACGGGGTTGAGCAGTCATCCCGAACATGTACTGGCTAATCGTCAGCAAAGCGCGCATGGAGCCATCATGGCCATAGAGCTGGCCGGTGGTCAGCCTCAAGCCTATGCTTTTATCAACGCCTGTAAGCTGGTTTCCATCACCGCCAACCTCGGTGACGCCAGGACCACGGTGACCCATCCGGCAAGTACCACGCATTACCGTATAGGCCCGGAAGCGCGAGCGGCGGCCGGAATCAATGATGGCCTGGTTCGGCTGTCCATTGGCCTAGAACACGTTGAGGACCTGCGCGAGGACTTTGCTCAGGCGCTGGAGCAAAGTGGCTGAGGCGGCAGAAGGTGTGGCGGGCGAGTGCCCTTATCAGCAGGCCTGGCAAATCTGCGATCCACATGCCAAGCTAAAAGCGACTTTGGCCTTGCCTGAGCCCAAGCATCCACCACTCAGAGCTGCGCTCGGTCTGGAGCCTGGGCGGCCGGAGCACCCGCGACTCATTTCGCCGCGCCAAGTGCCGCGGCGGGGGCTGGGGAGTGTGGAGGGGCGCATTGGCCTACTGCATGCCGTGGCACATATAGAGTTCAACGCCATCAACTTGGCCTTAGATGCCCTCATCCGTTTTGGGCCAGATATGCCTTTGAGCTTTAGTCGAGATTGGTGGTCAGTGGCGGTGGACGAAGCCCGTCACTTCCAAATGCTAGAGCAGCGTCTGCAATGTCTAGGCGCTGGTTATGGGGATCTACCGGCGCATAATGGCTTATGGGAGGCTGCGCAAAAAACGGCGCATGATGTGCTGGCGCGCATGGCCTTGGTGCCCAGAGTATTGGAAGCGCGGGGTTTGGATGTGACCCCACCCATGATGGCGCGCTTAGCGCAGGTCGGTGCGCAGGAAGAGGTGGCCATACTGGACGTGATTCTGCGCGAAGAAGTGCGCCATGTTGCCATTGGCAGTCGCTGGTATGCCCACTTATGCACGCAGCGCAAGTTGCCGCGTTTGCAGACCTTTCACGCTCTGGTCGCCAAGTATTTGCCTGGTTTTCAAAGCCCTGGGCCTTTTAACCATCAGGCTAGGGCCGAAGCGGGTTTTCAGCGCGCTGAGTATGAAGGGCTCGCGCAGCTGACGGACTCATTCTCCTGAGAGGCTGTGCCGCTTGGGTTCAGGCTCCGCCTGCGCGCTGAGCGATTCGCGGTGCAGGCCGCGGTGGTCTTGGACCAGCCAGCTAAAGGTCTGCGGGTGGCCTGGGCGCCAATCGGTTAAAACCTCACGCCGACCATGCGGATGTTGATGGCTTGCGGGGCGGTGAGTATGGCCATGAATCATCAGCTCCGCTTCGCTTTGCGCAAGTAGGGCATCAACGGCCTCCGGGCTGGCATCGGTGAGGCTGAGCATCTGAGGTTGTTGTTGGCGCATTTGGCTCTGTAAGCGTAGACGGCGCGCAATCTGTTGACGCCAGCGACGTGGCAAGCTTGTGAAAAGGCTTTGTACCCAGGGCTGATTCACCACACGACGATAGCGTTGATAGGCTCGATCGGAGGTGCACAGCTGGTCGCCATGAAGCACCACCGTGCGTGGCTCACCCGAGAGTATCGAGGGCTGCGGCAAGATCTGAAAACCACAGCGTTTCGCCATTGTCTTGCCGAGCAGGAAGTCACGATTGCCGGCGGCAAAGTAGCGCCGGGTCGTCTTGGGCAAATCCGACAGTGCTTGGATCACCGCGGTGTGCTCCGGCATGCTGATGTCATCACCCAGCCAATATTCAAAGATATCGCCGAGTAAATAAATCTCTTGGGCCTGCGTGGCAGGGCCTCGTAAGTAGGCCACAAAGGCCCGCGTGAGCTCAGGAAGCTGAGGGCTTAGATGGAGGTCGGCCAGAAAATGCCGACACAGCGAACCCGGCTCCGCACTCACTCGGGTGTAGGGTTGACCGTTGCCGGGTCCTCGGCTGGTGTGGCAACGCGAGTGACTGTGTTGATCACAACCAAGGGTTCGGGGACATCGCTACGGAACGGGCCTTTAGCCCCTGTAGGCAAGCTGGCAATAGCATCCACAACATCCATGCCTTCGATGACTTGACCGAATACGGTATATCCCCAGCCCCGCATGGTTTCACTACGATGGTCGAGGTAGGGATTATCGGCGTGGTTGATGAAGAACTGGGCTGTGGCCGAATGTGGGTCGGCAGTACGTGCCATGGCCAAGGTGCCGCGGGTATTGCTTAAGCCATTGTTGGCTTCATTCTCCACTGGCTCCAAGGTGTCTTTGCGGCTGAAGGTACTGGTGTAACCGCCGCCTTGCACCATAAAGCCGCTGATCACCCGGTGGAAGATGGTTTGGTCGTAAAATCCGGCATCGACGTAACGCAGGAAGTTCGCAACGCTGCGCGGCGCTTTGTCGGTATATAGCTCGACCACAATGGTGCCTTCGGAAGTATCCAGGCGAACTTGGTCTTGGGCGGCGTGAACAGTTGTGGTCATACAGCAAATCAGAGCAAAAACGTTAAGAGAAAGCCGTTTCAGCATGGCGCGATAATTCCTGCTTCAGGTGGTTTAGTGCTTGATCCAAGGCCAATAAACCCTCACCGCTGGCCAGCGGCTGGGATAAGCGCCGGCGCCAAAGTTTGGCCCCTGGCTGGCCATTAAACAGGCCTAGAGTATGCCGTAGTAAGTGCCGCGGTGGGCGGCCTTGTTCTTCTATAGCCTGCAGCAGCTGCCGTAGGCCAGGGGCAATATCCAAGGGATTGGTCAGTTCCCCTTGCACAGGTGTTTCGGCAAAGAAGCGCTGATCGACCGCGTGGAGTAACCAGGGGTTTTGGTAAGCCGCGCGGCCCAGCATCACACCATCGAGGGCATAGTCGCGCATGGCGTCCTCGGCCTGTTGCAGGTTGCTCAGCCCGCCGTTGAGCACAATCACGCAGTCGGGGAAAGCCTGCTTGAGCCTACCGACTCGCGCATAGTCCAGCGGCGGCACCTCGCGATTCTGTTTAGGACTGAGCCCCTGCAGCCAAGCCTTCCTAGCATGCACAATGAATACGTGACAGCCTGCACTGTGCACCTGGCCTACAAAGTGGTGCAGATGTTCTTCAGAGTCCAGCTCATCAATACCCAGGCGACATTTGACGGTGACTGGAATACGCACCGCGGCTTGCATGGCACTGACAGCCTCGGCGACGACCTCGGGCTCGGCCATCAAGCAAGCACCAAAGCGCCCATTGCGCACCCGGTCCGATGGACAGCCGCAATTGAGGTTCACTTCCGCATATCCGTAGTCTTCGGCGAGCCTGGCACTGAAGGCTAAATCCTGGCTATCCGAGCCCCCAAGCTGCAAGGCGAGTGGGTGCTCCTCGGGCTGATAGCCTAGGTGACGCTGTACATCGCCGTGGCGGAGCGCACCTGTGGTGACCATTTCGGTGTAGAGCCGGGCGCGCTTGCTGAGCAGGCGATGAAATTGCCGGCACTCTGAGGTGGTCCAATCCATCATAGGGGCCACACTAAAGCGCCAGGGACTGGCATCGATATGGGGTGGTTTGGTGTCAGTCATGCAATGAGGTTGGGTTGGCGCGTTTAAGAGCTATTGCGCCAGAGAAAGGGGCGCAGTTTAGGCCTTGCTCGGCTCCGCGTCACCTTCAGTGCCCTGTAAGACCGAGGTTATCTACGCTGCCACATGGGATAGGGGAAGCGGCTGCTCCAGTACGCTGTTGAGCTGCTGGGGTGGTAGGCCATGATCGAGTAGATGGTGCAGCACGGTCTCGGGCTTGAAGTACATGCGTAGCTTCCAAGAATCCCGCTTGCCATCTGGGAAGATGCTGTCATCCAACTGCTCGATCAATTCGATGACTGCCGCAACCTCGGTATCGGAATAACTGCGTTTGAGAGCATCTAAGGGAATCGCAGGGCGGGGTGGAACGAGACTGTCGGCAATGTGCGCGGCTGCATCAACCCAGGCGCGCCCTGACGGGGTTCCAGTCAGGCTAGGCACTTTGAGTAGGTAGTGACCCATCTCGCGGACCTCGGGCATGTTGCCCAAATGGGTCAGGGGTAGGCCCAATTTATGCTGCGCTAACTTGAGCAAATTGTGCAGGAGTTCATGTTGGTTGCCAGGGGCAAGTCGGTTCATGACCAGCCCTGCTTGGAGGCTTTGCAGCACTTCTTCACCGAGTTGGGCCGCGTCTGGTCCGCAGCGAAGAATATCGGCAAACAACATTTCCAAGGTGGTGTGATTCGCGGCAGCGGCGTTATCCGCAGTTGCGTGCGAAGCGAGTAGCGGAGCCACTTCCTGATGTTGCTTGAACACCCGATGTAGCTGACGAAACGCCACTGCCTTCAAGAAGCTGTAGGCGTTCATGATGGCTGGAGCTTCTGGCACGCTGACCACCACCCCATGCTGGGCGGCCAGAAAAAAATCTAAAGTGTTGAAGCTCACTCCGGCGCCCAAATCCAAAATGACGACGGCGCAGGGTAGTTGTTGCAGATGGCGGATCAACTTGAGCTTCAGCCAGTGCGGCGGATTGGCCATTCCAGGCAAAAACCCCGCGCCACTGATCAAGCTCAGTTGCGGTACGCTGGTGTGCAGGCGTAGCTCGTCCAGACTGGCGGCTTTTCGTTCCAGAAACTCAGCAATCGATGGTTGGGTTGGGGCAATACCCAAGTAGGTATGCAAGTTGCCTGCACCTAGATCCAGGTCAACCAATACAACCTCTTGGCCGCGCTCAGCATAGGCCATGGCTAGAGCGAGTGAAAAGAGGCTTTTCCCGACCCCACCTTTGCCCCCACCGACAGCAATCATCTCATTAGGCATGGGATTACAGCCCTAACCGCCATGGCGGTGGAGGCGCATTATTACTGAGCGAGCCGAGGCCCCTGAACTGAGCAGCAGGCCTTGCTGTGCAGTAGCGATGGTGACGGAAGCGCATATTGGGCATAGCGATACTGGTATGGCGAGAGGTGGTGAGCTGGCCGCATTCATAGGCCGCTACTCTGGCATACAAAGATGCAATGCTCGCTGCCCTGCAAGTTTGTGTCCGCTACTGCCCGCTGGCAAAGAAAAATCTGCCCCCAGATACCGATAAGGATCGCCTGCGGTAATGCTTGCCGAGTTAGAGCCCGCCAGCACCGATAAACCCACCATCCACGGTGAGCGTGGTGCCATTCACATAGCTTGCCGCCGGGCTGCACAAATAGAGCACCGCTGGGGCAATTTCTTCTGGCTCCGCATACCGGCCCGCCGGAATCTGGGGCAGTACGGACTCGAGCAGTTGTGGGTTCTGGGTGAGCGCGGAGGCAAACTTGGTATCTGTGAGGCCAGGCAGCACGGCATTGCAGCGAATGCCGAACTGGGCGCATTCCTTGGCAAAAGCCTGTGTCATATTGATGACGGCCGCTTTGGTGATGGAGTAGATCGCCTGGTGCATGCCCGGCCGTAGACCGTTAATAGACGCAATGTTGACGATACAGCCGCCACCTTGCTCCCGCATCTGCCGTCCGGCCAACTGGCTGAGTACGAAATAGCCCCGTAAATTGACTTGTAAGGTCTTATCGATGGCCTCTAGAGGTGTATCCAGCACATTGCCGAAAAAGGGGTTTGCGGCAGCATTGTTGACCAAAATGTCCAGGCGTCCATGGTGGCTGACGATGCTACTGACCAAATGTGTCATGGCATCCAAATCGCCAGCATGACAAGCGCGTGCTTCGGCGCGGCCACCGCCGTCAACAATGGCCGCGGCAACGGCTTCGCAGGCTTCTTGCTTGCGGCTGGAGACAATCACTGTGGCGCCATGCTCTGCCAGAAGTTTAGCCGTGGCCTCCCCGATGCCTCTGGATGAGCCAGTCACCAGAGCGACTTTGCCGCTCAGGTCAAATAAGGTCTGTGCGGGAGCCATATCTAGTTAACGAATACTGGGCCGCTGAATTGCTGCGGCAACAAATAACCGTTTCTTGCCGGTAAGCCGGCATCTAGACTCAAAGAATAGCGACCCGGCGCTAAGCCCTTGGTGTAGACCAAGCGTGGGTTCTGACCGTTGTACCATTGTGGCTGCAAGGATTGACCCCGAGGACTTTGCAGGGAGATGAAGCTGGCAAAGGTTTGGGCATCGACGGGATGGTCGAACAGCACGCCCATGCCTTGGGGCGCCACACTAGCATCCAGCGGGCCCACAAAACGGATGCTCAGGGCCTCCGCTGGAGCGTCCTCACTGGCCCACCAAGCACGCAGCGCGGCTGTGGTCACGCGATACCGTGTATCCAGAGTGTCTGACTGACTCTGGGTAGAGGGGCTTTGCTCTGGCTGCGCAGGAACAGGGTCGTCGGTGGATTGCGCTGTGAGGTCCACTTCGTTCGTGGTCTCGCCAGGAGCGCTGTCTACAGGCTCAGCTTCGGCCATCTCCACGCGGCTTTCGGCTGCCTCCTCTACGGAGTCCGAAGCGGTTTCTGCTGGAGTGTCTGCGGCTTCGGCCATTTCGGCCATTTCGGCCTCAACATTGGGTTCGTCGTCGACAATTTCCGGCGGCGGCAAGCTTTGGGTGGGTGCCAAGGCCGTGCGGGGCAATGCCCGCACGGTATCCATGGCCGGTATGTCCCGACGCGCATTCACGGAATACAGGTCTTGCAGACTGGTTTCAGGCTTCGCAGTGCCTTCACCCTCGGCCTGACCCAGGAACAAGTTCAATCCCATATAAGTCAACCCCGCCACTATGGCGACGGCGACCGCGGTCATGATGAGTCCTTTCCAATTGGTCGGGACAACCGTATCTCCCCCGGCTGCTGCCATATTTTTTATCCTCCAGAAAATGTTCTCGTACGACGATGGACGCAAACGCAGGTTTGCGGCCCCGCACTATCCGGCACCCTGATGCCGACGTCAATGTCGAGGCTCCACTACAATAGCGCGTCTTCTCGCCCTGAGTCCCAACGACCGTGTCCAGCACGCCCCTAGTGCAATTTGAAGCCCAGAGTGTTTTGCCCACGCCGCATGGTGAATTCTCCGTGCAAGTCTATAAAGACAACAAGGGTCTAGAGCATGTCGCACTCACGCGCGGATCCTGGAAAGCCGACGAGCCGGTGTTGGTACGCTTGCACTCTGAGTGCCTGACCGGCGATGCCTTTGGCAGCCTGCGCTGCGACTGTGGCGAACAACTCCAAGCGGCCATGCGCCAAATTGCCCAAACGGGCCAGGGTGCGATTTTGTATTTGCGTCAGGAAGGGCGGGGCATTGGCCTAGCCAATAAGATCCGCGCCTACGCCCTCCAAGACAAAGGCGCCGACACCGTAGAAGCCAACGAGCAATTGGGTTTTGCTGCTGACCAGCGACGCTACGACGTCGCTGTGGAGATGCTGCATCAGCTAGGAATTACCCAGGTGCGGTTATTAACGAATAATCCGCGCAAGCTACATGCTTTGGAGATGGCGGGTCTGCCCTTGGTAGAGCGCTTGCCCTTAGCAGGCTATGCCAATCCTCATAACGAGCAGTATCTGTCGACCAAAGCTGCAAAGCTGGGGCACCTGTTGGAGCCGCCCCATCAAGAGTAAGGTGGCGCACGACTGGTCATAGTCCAGATGGCCGCTCTGGCCCTGCCTGAGCGCAGGCATGATTAGCAAAAGGGCTTATTGCATCACATGAACCTTTTTTCTTTAGGGCAGAAAGCGCTGTTTCAGCTGGACGCGGAAAGCGCCCACACAGCCACCATCCAGATGCTGTCGCGTATGCCCAAACTGGCCGCCAGCACCATGGGAGCCAAGCCCAGCGTGTTGCCACGCGAAGTGTGTGGTCTGCAATTTCCTAATCCAGTCGGTGTTGCCGCAGGTCTGGACAAAAACGGCGAATGCATAGACGGCCTGTTCGCCATGGGCTTTGGGTTTGTCGAAGTCGGAACGGTGACGCCCCGTCCACAAACGGGCAACCCCCGGCCGCGCGTGTTTCGACTGGTTGCTGACCAGGCCATCATCAACCGGCTGGGCTTTAATAACAAAGGGGTGGACAACTTGGTGCGCAATGTTGAGCGCAGCCAACGCCGTGGGCCTTTGGGAATCAACATTGGTAAGAACGCAGACACGCCTATGGAGCGTGCTGTGGAGGATTATCTGTATTGCCTGGAGCGGGTTTACCCCTTGGCGGACTACGTCACCATCAATATTTCATCGCCCAACACCCGCAATCTGCGCGATCTGCAGGCACCGGCGGCTCTAGAGGCCTTTGTGGGTACTCTGATGGAACGCGCCGAACAGCTGGGCGGCCAGCACGGGTCGCGGCCTGTGGCTGTGAAGGTGGCGCCGGATAATGATGCGGATCAGCTACGCGCGATGGCCAAAATTCTCAAGGCCTCAGGCGTGCCATTGGTGATCGCCACGAACACCACCATCTCTCGCCCTGCATTGCAGGAGCAGAAGCTGGCCGAACAAAGTGGAGGACTCAGCGGCAAGCCCTTATGTGAACTCGCCTGTCAGCAATTGTCCTTACTGCGAGATGAACTGGGCTCTGAGGTTGCTTTGGTTGGCGTGGGTGGCCTGCATGACGGCCCCTCGGCGAAGGCTCGCCTGAACGCTGGCGCAGATTTACTGCAGGTTTACACGGGTTTTGTCTACAGAGGACCGGCCTTGATTCAAGACATGGTTGCTGCGGCCCGTTAAGCCAAACCCCGGCGCCATAGCAGGTCTAGCGGCCGGGGTTGGTATTCGCACTAGCCAGGGCAGTGTCGCGCCATGGCCTCTGCCGCATTGTTGGGCAGTATGTGGTTGAAGCCTTAACTTAGGCAGCCTTCGACAAATCGAAGATGGAGCCTAAACGCTGGGCGAACATCATGTCGCCTTCGAGTTGCACCTTGCCGGTCATGAAGGCGGTCATGCCGTCCAATTCTCCGGTGAGCAGGTCCCGTAAGTCGTCATCTGTCATCGTGATGGATACGGTGGGTTCGCCTGCGGTTCCTTCGCTCACCGTTGCCGCTCCATCAGCGATGGTGACATAGCGTGGGGTGGAGCAGTTGAACTGCACTACCGCGTTCACACCAGCTGCACCATCAGGGTCTACAGCTGTGGGCATTTTGGTGAAGATTTCGTCCAGGGTCATAGTTGTCTCGCTCGTGGTCGATGGTCGATAAATTCGGCGGCCGCGTCCTACTGCGTGCGTCCTCGAGGACGCGCTGAGCAGCGAAGCCGAGCTCAGTGTAGCCCGAAACCCAGTCTGCTCGGCAAATCCGGTAATTAGTATTTCCAATGGAATGGGCGCGTGATGACCTTGTTGTGGTAGTTTTGTCCCTTCTGACCTGGCGACAAATGGAAGAGACGAGTAAGCGTGGTTACCAAAATTATTCGGCGTCATTACCAGCGGAATCTGGTGTCTGTGCCGGCAGATCTGAGCCAGGTAACTTGCGTCGACTCTGAGGAGCAGGGTCAATCCCGTCTCAGGGAGTCGATCTGGCGCCGGGTGGAGGACCTTTACCGAACTGGCTACCACCCTGGAATCAGCCTGTGTATTCGGCATCGCGGGCGTGTAGTGCTGAACCGCGCGATTGGGCATGCTCGTGGCAATGCGCCCGGCGATGTTGGTCCGGCGGTCCCCTTGGATCTGGATACGCCGATTAGTTTGTTTTCTTCTTCGAAGGCCATGACCGCCTTGCTGATCCATCAGTTGGCGGAGCAGGGGTATTTAAGCCTGCATGACCCCGTAGCTGAGTTCATTCCCGAGTTTGGTCGCGCCGGCAAGCATAAAACCACGGTTGAACAGGTGTTGGCGCATCAGGCGGGCATACCGTCTTTTCCCACAGAGTTCGGCATTGAGCATGCCGGAGATTGGGATTCCGTCATCGACGTTCTCTGCCGGATGCCGCCCATGTCTAAAGCCGGGCGGATGACGGCCTACCACGCTATCACTGGCGGCTTCGTGCTGGGCGAAGTGGCGCAGCGAGCCACAGGCCGCCCCTTGCCTGAGCTGCTCGATACTTTGCTGCGTAAACCCCTGGGGTTGAAGCACTTTACCTATGGTGTGCGCCCTGAACACAACGACTCAGTGGCCTTAAACGCCTTCACCGGCCCGCCACTACCGCCGATTTTGGGCGCGATGGCGCGTAAAGCATTGGGCATAGAGTTTGAAGAGGCTTGTGCCATCTCCAATACCCCCATCTTCCTGAACAATGTGATTCCGGCGGGGAACATCTTCTCCACTGCCGAGGAGAGCAGTCGCGTTTTTCAAATGTTGCTGGATGGTGGGCGCTGGGAAGGGCAACAACTTCTCAGCCCGGAAACGGTACGCAACTTGGTTGCACCTTTCGGTCGCATTCGTTACGACCGGATGTTGCGTATTCCGATTCGATATAGTCGTGGATTGATGCTTGGTCACCCTCTCGTCAGCCTTTATGGGCATCGGAATCCATTAGCATTTGGTCACTTGGGTTTTCTCAATATTCTGTGTTGGGCGGATCCGGAGAGAGATATCTCTGTGGCCTTGCTCACCACAGGCAAAGCCGCTATCGGCCCCCATCTGCCGGCATTGGCGCGGGTGTTGGGAGCCATCAATTCAGGATTTGCGCCGCAGCCGGTGAGTGATCAGCCGGATTGGACAGTGGGCTTGCCGCGTGGCCTGGCTGCAATGCTCTAGACACTAGGACTGCTGGGAGCAGGGAAGGAGACAGAATGAAGACTTCAGTACGCATTGGTTGTGCGTCTGCTTTTTGGGGTGACACGCAGACTGCGGCCCGGCAATTGGTCGAGCATGGTGATCTGGACTATTTGGTCTTCGATTATCTTGCGGAAGTGACGCTGTCGATCATGTTGCGCCAGCGCATGAAGAATCCTCAAGCAGGCTTCGCACGCGACTTCATCGATCCCGTCATGCGGCCGTTGTTGCCCGCAATTAAACGCCAGGGTATCCGCGTATTGTCGAATGCTGGCGGCTTGAACCCCCAGGCATGTGCCCAGGCGCTGCAGGAGGCGGCCCAGGCGCAAGGGATTGAGCTCAAAGTAGCCGTTGTGCTCGGTGATGATGTGCGCCACCTGCAAGACGAACTGCGCGCCGAAGGTGCGCGTGAAATGTTTAGCGATACGCCAATGCCCGAGCAGCTCATCACCATGAATGCTTACCTAGGTGCGGGTGGGCTTAAGCAGGCTCTGGATGCCGGCGCCGATGTGGTTATTACGGGGCGCATTGTCGACTCGGCGGTGACCTTGGCCCCTTTAATGCACGAGTTCTCGTGGTCAGAAGACGACTACGACCGTCTGGCTGCCGGTGGTATCGCCGGCCACATTATCGAATGTGGGGCGCAGTGTACGGGGGGGAACTTTACGGATTGGGAGTCCGTGCCGGGCTACGAGAACATGGGCTTTCCCGTCGTGGAATGCTTTGCCGACGGTCGATTCCTGGTGAGCAAGCCACCCAACACTGGAGGCCTTGTTACTCCTTTGACTGTGGGTGAGCAGATGCTCTACGAGATTGGGGATCCTGGCTGCTATTTATTGCCGGATGTGACCTGCGACTTTCGCAGCGTGGAATTGACCCAGGTGGGGCCGGATCTGGTGGAAGTCAGCGGATGTCGTGGCCGCAGCCCCAGTTCGAGTTACAAAGTCTCGGCGCTCTATCCCGATCAATTTAGAGTGACGACCACCCTGCTCATCGGCGGCATGCAAGCGCCAGCAAAGGCCCGGCGAGCCGCCGAAGCCATACTGACCAAAACGCGTGGCATTTTGGAACAACAAGGCTGGGGCGACTTCAGTGAAGTGTGTGTCGAAACCTTAGGGGCCGAGTCAATCTACGGGCCTCATAGCCGGCGCGATGATACCCGCGAAGTTGTTTTGAAAATTGCCGCCAAACACACGCGCAAAGAAGCCTTGGAGGTTTTAACGCGGGAGATGCCGCAGGCGGCGACGGGCATGGTGCCTGGAGTGACGGGTTATTTTGGCGGCCGGGCAAGCGTGACACCCATTCCACGTCTTTATTCCACGCTGGTGGCCAAGAACAAGGTTCCGGTTCGGCTGCAGATCAGCGACGAGGAAGTCGCGGTGCCGGTTCCTCCAGGGGACGATCAGCTTGCCCACCAGGCCCCGGTGATCGATGCCGGAGGGCATTGGAACATAGACTTGGACCAGCCGCTGACGGAAGTGCCGTTGATGACATTGGCGGTGGCGCGTAGTGGCGACAAGGGGGATAAGGCCAACATCGGCGTCATGGCGCGCAAGCCGCAGTATTTTCCCTGGATTGCCCACAGTTTAAGTGCCGAAGCTGTTCGCGACTGGTTTGCGTACTTACTTGCCGATAACGCTGGCGTACATCGTTATGTGCTGCCCGGAACGCATGCTCTGAACTTTTTGCTGGACTCGGCCTTAGGCGGAGGCGGTGTGGCCTCATTACGTATCGACCCGCAGGGCAAATGCCTAGGGCAGATCCTGCTCGAGCATCCAGTACAAGTGCCTGAGAAGTTACTTTAAATAAATTACATGAAGGTCTGGTCGTGCGAGACGGCTCAGACTAATTCTAGATAGTGCGGCTAAGAGGATGACTATCAATGCAATTTAGTGCAGAGCACCAGGAGCTCCGGAAAACCGTAGCACGTTTTGTCGAGGCCGAACTCAACCCGCATGTCGAGGCGTGGGAGGAGGCCGGCATTTGGCCTGCTCGCGAGGTTCTCAAGAAAATGGCAGGCCTTGGGCTGCTGGGAATATCTAAACCCGAGGCCTATGGCGGCATGGGTTTGGACTACAGCTATTCTTTGGTGTTCGCTGAAGAGATGGGCAATTGCTCCTGTGGCAGCTTACCCATGGCCATTGGTGTGGTCACGGATATGGCCACGCCAGCTCTGGCCAAGTTCGGCTCTGACGAATTGCGGGAAGAGTTTCTGGCGCCAACCATCGCGGGTGAGCGGGTGTGTTCGATTGGGGTGAGTGAACCTGGAGCCGGCTCGGATGTTGCAAACATCCAAACCCGAGCGGCTAAAGAAGGGGAGAACTACATCATCAACGGGCAGAAGATGTGGATCACAAACGGCACTCAGGCGGATTGGATTTGCCTGTTGGTCAACACCTCCGAGGGTTCGCGTCATGGCAATAAATCCTTGGTGATTGTGCCTATGGATGCTCCCGGTGTGACCGTGGAAAAGAAGCTGGACAAGCTGGGCATGCGCGCCTCGGACACGGCGATTATCCATTTCGATAATGTGCGGGTGCCCCAGCGCTTTCGCATCGGCCAAGAGGGTGCAGGCTTCATGTATCAAATGATGCAATTCCAGGAAGAGCGCTTGTATGGGGCCATGAGCGCCGTCAAAGGCATGGAGCGCGCGATCAATCAAACCATTGACTACTGCAAAGAGCGGCAGACTTTCGGCCAGCCTCTGATCAATAACCAAGTGATCCACTTCCGCCTGGCTGAGCTGCAAACCGAGGTGGAGTGCTTAAGAGCGCTGTGCTACCAAGCCTGCGAGGACTACGTTAACGGTAAAGACGCGGTTAAGCAGTGCTCCATGGCCAAGCTCAAAGCCGGTCGGCTGGTGCGTGAGGTCGCGGATTCTTGCCTGCAGTATTGGGGCGGGATGGGCTACGTGAATGAAACAGAAATTACCCGTAATTTCCGCGACTCCAGGTTGATTTCCATTGGCGGTGGGGCGGACGAGATCATGCTGGGCATTATTTGCAAGATGATGAGTATCTTGCCCAGCCGCAAAGCGAGCTGAACTTGAGGGCTAGGATGGCGAAGTGCACAACTTCAAAGCGCTTAAATACCTTAATAATGTTCCCTAAGTGCCTGATATAAAGCTTAAAACGCCCTGTCAAAACAGATGATGTTTGCGCTAACTCTACCCTCAGCTAAAGTGTCGGCGCACCCTGGCTTGTGATGACGTCGCGATGAAATGCTCCTAAAAAACCAATTAGAACAATGATGTATAAGCATTACCTCACACACGACCTTAATTCATATGGCTGCGAGCTCCGCTAGCATGAGCCAGCACAAGACAGCACTGTATGACTCGGTATTTAGGCCAGGCTTATTTGCCGAACAAACCATCGTGGTGACCGGCGGTGGCAGCGGTATCGGCCGATGCACTGCGCATGAGTTGGCGAGTTTAGGCGCCAAGGTTGTTCTGGTTGGCCGCCAGGAGACGAAGCTCATCCAGACCCAAGCCGAGATCCAAAGTGACGGTGGTCAGGCGGCCTACACCACTTTGGATATTCGGGACGAAGCCGCTGTGGAAGCCGCCATCGCAGGGATCATTGCCGAACACGGACCGATTCACGGCTTGGTCAATAATGCCGGCGGACAGTTTCCGGCCCCGCTCACCGCCATCAATCAAAAGGGTTGGGAAACCGTAGTTCGCACGAACCTTACGGGCGGTTTTCTCGTCAGTCGCGAGGTCTACACCCAGTGTATGGCGGAAACCGGTGGCGCTATCGTCAACATCGTTGCAGATATGTTCGGCGGCATGCCCAACATGGGCCATTCCGGCGCGGCACGCGCTGGCATGGTCAACTTCACCGAAACGGCCGCTGTGGAGTGGGCGCGCAGTGGTGTTCGGGTGAATGCAGTGGCCCCAGGCTGGATTGCCAGTTCAGGCTTGGATACCTATACCGACCCACAGATTCGCGCGGCTCTACCGAAGATTCGCCATGCTGTACCCCTGAAGCGATTAGCCGAAGAGGCCGAGGTTGCTGCGGCAATGACCTTTTTGCTGAGTCCTGCGGCTGCTTATCTCACCGGCATCACCATACGAGTTGACGGAGGCTCTACCCTCAATCAGCGTATGTACCCCATTCCAGACCATGATCGGTCTCAGCCGTATCAGGGCTTCCACCGCGCAGTTCGGCCCAAGATTCTTGGCGGCTGAGCCCACGCATACACATTGCTAGGAGACAGAGAAAAGCATGGCCGTCATTGAAAGCAAGGTCGATAGCCACAGCCCGGAGTTCGCCCAGAATCAAGAAGACATGTTGGCGTGTATTGCGGAGTTTCGCGCCGTAGAAGAAAAGGTGCGGGCCTCTGAGGAGAGCAAGCGGGAGCGTTTTCGTAGTCGTCAACAACTGATGCCGCGTGAGCGGGTCGCACGCCTGTTAGATCGTGGCTCGCCGTTTTTGGAGCTCAGCACTCTGTGTGGGTACAAGGAGCATGACGACAAAGATGGCTCTTTAGCGGGCGGCAACCTCATCGGAGGGATCGGTTATGTCTCCGGTGTCCGGTGCCTCATTACTGCCAGCAACTCGGCGATTAAAGGCGGCACCATGAGCCCCTGGGGGGTTCAAAAGACGCTGCGGCTGCAAGAGATCGCCTTGGCCAACAAACTGCCGGTTGTGGCCTTGATTGAATCTGGGGGGGCAAATCTGCCTTACCAGCATGAGATGTTTATCCAGGGTGGTAAAACCTTTTGCAACCAAGCCCGGCTCTCTGCCGCCGGCATTCCCCAGGTGACCATCGTGCATGGTTCGTCTACGGCCGGCGGTGCTTATATGCCTGGCCTATCGGATGTGACCATCATGGTGCGCGACAATGCCAAGGTCTTCTTGGCTGGTCCTCCGCTGCTCAAAGCGGCAACCGGGGAAATCGCCGACGACGAAGAACTTGGAGGAGCCGAGATGCATGCAACGGTCGCTGGCACCTGTGAGTTCACCGCCAGCGATGATGCCCAGGCCATTCGCATTGCACGCGAGGTGATGCAAAAGCTGGGCTGGAATAGCAATCAAACCCTCCCCGGTGGGCGCGACTTTGCGCCGCCCCAGTACCCCATAGAAGACCTGCTCGGCGTGGTGCCTGCTGATTATCGCCAACCCTACGATTGTCGCGAGCTCATTGCGCGGCTGGTGGACGACTCCGACTTCACTGAGTTTAAGGCTGAGTTTGATCAGCAAACCATTTGTGGCCAGGCCAGTATTGAGGGTTGGCCCGTCGGCCTCATTGGCAATAACGGCCCGATCACCACCAAGGGGGCGAATAAGGCGGGGCAGTTCATTCAGCTTTGCTGTCAGCTCAACATGCCCATTGTTTATCTGCAAAACATTACGGGCTACATGGTGGGCACGGAGTCCGAACGGGGCGGAATCGTGAAGCATGGCTCGAAGATGATTCAGGCTGTTGCTAACGCCAGCGTCCCCCAAATTACTTTGGTGGTGGGTGGCAGTTTTGGGGCCGGAAATTACGGGATGTGCGGGCGCGGTTTTGATCCCGATTTCATCTTTGCTTGGCCCAATTCTCGCACCGCTGTTATGGGCGGTGAACAAGCCGGCAAGGTCTTATCCATTGTGACCGAAGCCAAGATGAAGAAATCCGGGCAAGAGGTTTCTACCGAGTTCTTGGAGCAAATGCAGGCCAAAATTGAGGCCATGTTCGCGGAGAACTCCCACCCCTTCAAAGTCTCGGGACGGCTATGGGACGACGGCATCATTGACCCCCGTGACTCGCGCCGCGTTCTAGCGCTGTGTTTGGCTATCTGCCGGGAGCGTGAGCACCGCAAGGTGCAAACCAACAGTTTCGGCGTGGCTCGCCTCTAAGGGGCTGTTGTCATGCTCACGGCGACCCTAGCGCCCACTCTGTACCCCTTTTATTCACTGAGGACTCCAGCCTAGGAGCTGGAGACAATTGCTATGCATATCACACATGAACACGACGAGATCTATCGCACCACAGCTCGCTTTGTAGAAGACGAGATCAATCCCAATGTGGCTGAGTGGGAAGCCGCAGGCGTCTTCCCCGCCCGAGAAGTGTTTCGTGGTCTGGGCGAGTTGGGCCTGCTAGGCATCACTAAGGACGAGGATGTCGGCGGCCTAGGGCTGGATTATTCCTATCAGTACATGTTTGCCGAGGCCTTAGGCACCTGCACCTGCGGCGGCATTCCCATGGCCATTGGGGTGCAGACCGATATGTCGACGCCGGCTTTGTCCCGCTATGGCTCTGATGAGCTTCGCGAGCAGTTTTTGGCGCCAGCTGTATCTGGGGAGCACGTGACCTCTATCGCGGTTTCTGAGCCTGGCGCAGGTTCGGACGTAGCAGCGATTAGCACCACCGCCATCGCCGAAGGCGGGGACTACGTCATCAACGGGCAAAAGATGTGGATTACCAATGGTACCCAGGCAGACTGGGCCTGCACCTTGGTCAATACCTCTGAGGCGCAGGCCGGGAATCGGCATGGGAATAAATCCTTGGTGGTCATTCCTTTAGATGCTCCTGGCGTCACCCGGAATACCAAGCTGGACAAGCTGGGCCAGCGCTCCTCGGATACGGCGATGGTGTTCTTCGATAACGTGCGCGTGCCCCGCCGCTATCTCATTGGTGAAGAGGGCAAGGGCTTTATTTACCAAATGCAGCAGTTCCAAGAGGAACGCATTTTCCTTGCGGCCAGCATTCTCAAAGCCATGGATCGCGTGCTGGCCGATACTGCTGAATACGCGCGTGGCCGGAAGATGTTTGGAGCCACGGTACTCGATAAGCAGTATGTGCAGTTCAAGCTGTGTGAATTACACACGGAGCTGGAGGCAGCAAGGTCACTGACCCGTGAGTCCTGTGCAGACCTCATTGCCGGGCGCGATGTGACGCTGAAGGCTTCGATGGCGAAGCTGAAAACCACTCGCTTGGCGCGCGAGCTCACCGATACCTGCTTGCAGTTTTGGGGGGGGCAAGGCTTTATGTGGGAATCCTCCGTTGCCCAGTTCTACCGTGACCTCCGCCTGCACTCCATTGGCGGTGGCGCCGATGAGGTCATGCTGAGCATCATCGCCAAGCGCTTAGGCTTGGCCGGAGGGCGTGCATGAGCACCCTGCCGGCTACGCAGCATCTCCAACTGGAGCGCAGCGAGGAACTGCTGACGATCTGGTTTAACCGGCCCGAAGCCCGCAACGCCATGTCTTTGGAGATGTTGGCGGAAATCGAGGCCGTATTGGCGGCTATTCATGATGACCGCAGCATCCGCACTTTGGTTCTACGCGGGCGGGGTGGCCATTTTTGTGCCGGCGGCGACATCAAAGATATGGCGCGGGCTCGACAACAGCCACCCAGCGAGGCTGAGGATGCCGTTGTGGATTACAGCCGCGCCTTCGGTCGCATGATTCTGGCCGTGAACCGGGCCCCGCAGGCCGTTGTGGGAGTACTAGAGGGTGCCGTTCTGGGCGGCGGTTTCGGTCTGGCTTGTGTGACGGACGTGGCCATTGCTCATCGCGACGCGAAATTTGGTTTGCCGGAGACCGGCTTGGGAATCACCCCGGCTCAGATTGCCCCCGTGGTGGTCCAGCGCATTGGCCTGACGCAGGCGCGCCGGCTGGGAGTGTGTGGGGGGCGCTTTGATGGTGCAGAAGCCCGGCGCTTGGGGCTGGTGCATTTTCTCGCCGATGATGCGGGCGACATTGACGATCTTGTTGCTCGTGTACGGCATGAAGTTCGTCGCTGCGCCCCGCAAGCTGTCGCCGATACCAAAGCATTAATGCTGGACTGCCAGCAACGCAGTCCTGAAGCCAACATCGAAGAGGCGGCGCGGGTTTTTGCCCTTGGGATTCGCAGCGAAGAAGGGCAGGAGGGAACACGCGCTTTTGTGGAAAAGCGCCGCCCACAGTGGGCCGAAGTTGGAGCAGGGGAGACACAGGCGTGAAACGCATACAAACAGTATTGGTTGCTAACCGCGGGGAAATTGCGGTTCGCATTATTCGCGGTATTCACAAAATGGGTCTGCGCGCGGTGGCAGTGTTTTCTGCTGCGGATGCCGGAGCCTTGCACGTGCAAATGGCAGATGCTGCCTATCCGGTAGGCCCGGCGCCATCGGCAGACTCTTACCTACGCATCGACCGCATCATTGCCGCCGCGCAAGAGGCTGGGGCGCAAGCCGTACATCCTGGGTATGGCTTTCTTGCTGAGAACGCTGAGTTTGCAAAAGCCTGTGCGGATGCCGGGCTGATCTTTATTGGCCCTAGCCCCGAAGCCATCTCCCTGATGGGGAATAAGCGCGCCGCGAAACTACGCATGATTGAAGCGGGCGTGCCATGCGTACCAGGTTATGAAGGCGCTGATCAGGATGACGCAACCCTTCTCGCACGAGCGCGCGAAATTGGTTTGCCCTTGATGATCAAGGCTGCGGCTGGCGGCGGCGGTCGGGGAATGCGCTTATGCACGCAGGATAACCAGCTGGAGGAGCTACTGCGGGCCGCCCGAACCGAAGCCGAAAATGCCTTTGGCTCGGGTGAGATCATTTTAGAGAAAGCCGTTATTGGCGCCCGGCATGTCGAGGTGCAGGTCTTTGGGGACAGCCAAGGCCAGGTGGTGCACCTGTTCGAGCGGGACTGCTCGGTGCAACGTCGTCATCAAAAGGTGGTGGAAGAAAGCCCATCGCCAGCCGTCGACGCGGCTTTGCGCACGCGTATGGGTGAGGCAGCGGTACAGGCCGCTGCGGCCATCGGCTATGTGGGTGCTGGCACGGTGGAGTTCCTGCTGGGAGCCGATGGCGAGTTCTACTTTTTGGAGATGAATACCCGCCTACAGGTGGAGCATCCTGTGACTGAGATGGTCACCGGCCAGGATCTGGTGGAATGGCAGCTTCGGATTGCCGATGGCGAAAGCCTGCCATGCACACAAGACGAGCTGAGCCAGACCGGACACGCGATTGAGGTGCGCCTCTGTGCCGAGGACCCGACTCAGGATTACCTGCCGCAAACCGGAGCGGTACTGCGCTGGGATCTGCCAGAGTTAGCGGGTGTGCGGGTCGACCATGGTCTGCGTAGGGGCGGTGAAATCAGCCCCTACTATGACTCCATGGTGGCAAAGGTCATCGCGCATGGCGCCGATCGCGCAGCCGCCATCCGCCGGCTACGCCAGGGCCTCAGGCAGCTGCGCCTGCATGGAGTGCAAACCAACCAGGATTATCTAGACGCGATTTTGGCCGAAGAGGACTTCGCGTCTGGGGAGTTTCATACGGGATATGTGGAGAGCCATTTCCCCACTGCGGCCTTGGAACAATGGGCCCCACAGCCTCTAGATGTGGCTGTTGCCGCCATGGTGCTGTATTGGGATGATGCTTGGAAACTGCAGCAAAGCAGCGATCTCAGCGCTGATGCCATGGCTTGGAGTAGCTCCAATCAGGTGCCGCAGACTCTGGTCTTGAAGCAGGGAGACACTGAGTACAACGTCAGCGTGCTGCACTTGGGCGAAAAGCGTTGTCAGCTGCGGGTCGGAGATCAGACCTTAGAGCTTGGCGCAGCCGAATGCGATGGTCATGTGCGTCACTTGATTTGGCGCAATGTGAAGGTCCGCGCCGCTTATACCCGTGATCACAATAGGGTATGGCTGAGTTTCGCCGACCGGAACTGGTGTTTCGAGGACCTGAGCTACGCTGCGGAAAAACCGCCAGCTCCTGGTTCTGATGGGCGTATTTGCGCGCATAGCGACGGCAAAGTCACCAGAGTACGTGTTGCTGTTGGTGAAACAGTGGCCGCTGGACAAGCCATCGTGAGTCTGGAGGCGATGAAGATGGAGTTTCAGTTGCAGACCCCGGTGGCCGCGACTGTGGCCGAGGTGCTCGTGGAGGAAGGACAGCAGGTCGCCAACCGCCAACTTTTAGTCCGACTAGACCCCAACCCAGATTAAGGGGCATGATGCCCCCGGATCAAAACGGGGAGAAAGGTCATGCAAGTAGTAGGCATGGCTGAAGACCGTGGTGAGCGCTTGGGGCGGCGCTTCTTACTTCGGTTTGCGACTCCGCTGGAGTCAAAGTTCGTTGCGGAGTACGAAGCGCGGCGCCTATTCATGGTGCGGCTGGGGCTGCTGATCGCAGCCCTGATGTACGTGGGTTATGCCCTGGTCAGAGGTTTAGGCGAATGGGACCGCACCTTACTGCATACCAGTATGCTGCGGGGCGTCATCATCATCAGCATGCTAGCCGTGTATTTGGTACTCGAGCGGATACAGGGTGATGCTAGGCGTTGGTTGATCGCACTGAACTATGTGCTGTTCACGGCTTGCCTCGCGGCTATTGAGGGTTTGAACCTAGCCGCGGGTGAGGTTGCACGTTATGAAGGCATGATCTTTATCGTGTTTCACTGCCTGGTTCTCAGCGGGCTCCTGCTGCGCCATGCGGTGTTGGTGGTCGCTGCCATTTACGTGCTGTATGCCGTGCTCATGCCCTTATCAGCGATTAGCACAGAAAATTTGATCTACCAGCTTTTCTTTTTATTCCTCACTATCGCCCTGGGTTTTTGCGCGCAGTACTTAGTGGAAAGCCGCGAACGGGAATCCTGGCTGCGTCAACGCAGCCTTGAGTCCCAGGCCCGGATTGATCCGGTGACCGGTCTGTATAACCGCGCCGCCTTCGAGCAGCGCCTGCCACAGCGCATGGACCAGGCCCGGACGGCGGAAGAGGCGGTGTGTTTGGTGCTGCTCGACGTGGATCACTTTAAGCAGGTGAACGACGTCGCAGGTCACGCCGTGGGTGATCAAGTACTTGAGGCGGTGGGCCAACACATGCAGGCGAAGGGACATCACCCCCGAGACCTCAGTGCGCGTTGGGGTGGTGATGAGTTTGTGGCGCTATGGCATTGCGCTCGGCTCGACATCTTGCAGCAGCGCTTTGAGCAGCTGCAGACGGCTTTGCAAGGTCTTGAGCGCCAGAATCAGCAGCAGCCCATAGCCGTAAGCATCGGAGCGGTGGTCATTCCGCCAGAAGTGGTGATGCAGGCATCGGAGTGTTTGCAACTGGCCGATGAGCAACTGTACGCCGCCAAAGCGGCGGGGCGGCGAACGTGGCGGCTGAAGAGTTTGCAGCAAGCAGGCTGATACACTGGTGGATATCGTTGTTCGGAGATCATCCATGAAGCTTATTTCCGCCATTATTAAACCCTTCCGCTTGGATGAGGTTCGCGAAGCTTTGGCTCAAGCTGGCGTATCCGGCATGACCGTCACCGAGGTGAAGGGCTTCGGTCGCCAAAAAGGGCATACCGAGCTCTACCGTGGAGCGGAGTATGTGGTGGACTTTCTGCCAAAGATCAAAATAGAAGTGGCGGTGGGTGACGATCAGACTGACGCCGCTGTGGATGCTATATTGCAAGCAGCGAAGACCGGAAAAATTGGCGACGGCAAGGTTTTTGTTACCCCGCTGGAGCAGGTGGTTCGAATTCGCACTAGCGAAACCAATGAGGCCGCTATTTAAGGCGGCTTAGCAACAGCTTTCGTCGGTATGATTCGCGATCAGGGCTATTTGTTTGTGCTGGTGGCGCGCAGCGATATGCGTGCCCGTCAGTTGCTGACGGATACTCGAAATTTGCTGGACCGCAGCCACCGCAGTGTCGTGGCGCACCGCTACACCACCGATAGCCGCTTGCGCAGCTACAGCGTGCCTTTGGCCGCGCCCGAGTTCGCTGCGCGTGATGACTATGGCTGTTTTAGTTTTAGTTGGACTGCGCGTGGGCACCGCCATGCGGCCGGAATCGAGGTCGATCGATGGCTTGATGGTGGATTAAACGTTCTCCTGCACGGCCACAAAGGAGCGCTGCCAGCAGCTAGAGAGCGTCATGCTGGCCGCTTAAGGGTGGTTCTGGCGCCAGCGCCGGTCGCCAACCAATCCTGGAATGAAGTCCTGCAGAGCTGGCAGGGCGTGGATGATCAACTGCCGCTGGAGCTAGAGGTCAACGACGCTCCTTTGGAGTCTCCTGAAGCGGCGATTGTGCTCGACACCGAGCTGCCCGTGGCCTGCCGTCAGTTAGCCCAAGCGATGAGCTTGAAGGTGCCGCCCTTAGGGCAGGAATATTGCGCCGCAGGTCCCTTGATGGATGCACTCGATGGCTAAACCCAAGCCGCGTCGCACGCAGCGTCCACCGCTGAAGATGCAGCTCACGGTGAGTGTGGCCTTCGGGCCGGACGAGGAGGATCGGGTCACGGTGATAGATGATCGTGAGGTCTGGATGGTGGGAAGCATCTTTGCCTACCGCGATCGCATCGCCAAGTTAGCGATGAGCACCTTAATTCGAGCGGCTTTATTACAGCCTAAGGTGGCGGCCAAAATTATGCCGGGATTAGCTGGAGTTGCGCGCCGAGCGGCGCGCCGTGCGGCACAATAGGGGAATGATTTTTCGACTCCTCTTAGCCGTGACTGGCGGCGGCATGGCCGTGGTTCTTGCAGTCGTCATGCTCATCTACGGCGTATACCTCAATGATCACCCCGACTTAGCGGCCGACATGCCCCTACTGTTGGTAACCACCCTCATCTTCGCAATGCTCGGGGGCTTGGCGACGCTGGCCAGTCTGGCCAGCATCAAATCATGGCCGCGACGCCTTTGGTGGGATGGGGCATTGCTAGCCTGCCTGCCGCTATCGATTCTGTTTTTATGGCAGGCCTATGCCTGAGAACGCCCCCCCGGTTCAGTTCACATCCGTCGCGCGTGGCTACCCCAAGGCCATCATTCCAACACTGCTGGGCGTGCTGCTGATATTGCAACTTACGAATGGTCACTGGTTATTAGCCGCTTTGAGTGTGCTTCCTGCCGTGCTACTGGTGGCTTCCGGGATAGGCTTACTGCTCTGGCCAGGGGACGTTCGACTGCCCCAATACCTCACATTAGGGGCGGGATTGGCTGTATTGCCAGGAGTAGCTGCGCTCGTTTTGCAGCTGCCAGTACTAGGAGCAGTACTCATTCTCGCTGCGGCTTTGAGCTGGTGGGTTGCGGGGACCATTTCCCTGGCAAGCTTCCCTCGAGTCAGTGGAGCGCCGGCGCCGCGTCACGACTGGGCCTCGGCAGCGCGTATTGGGACAGATCAAGCCTTATTAGCCTGGTTTAAAACGATCATTCGTCCGCCTCAGAACAGCGCGCGTGTGCAGGTCTTGGACGAGTTACAACAATGGCGCGATTGCTGGATGGCAGACAACCCCCCAGCACTGCTCGACTGTCATCCCACGCCGCCAGCTCTGCCTAGAGTCGAGGGGATGGAGCGCAGCCTGTTTGGGCTGCGTTACAAACATATTCGCTGGCTGTCTGAGTTTCCTTTGGACGAAGATTGGCCAGGGCTTCAGCGCTGGGGGCAACACATGCGCAACCATCGCGCCCATGCGTGGTTGCTTGAGCATCCCGGCAAGCCGAGGCCGTGGCTACTCACCATTCATGGCTATCGCATGGGGACGCCAGGTTTGGATTTTCGAGCCTTTGAGCCTGGGCTACTCCACAAGCGCCTGGGGCTCAATATCGCGTCTGTGGTGTTGCCCTTGCATGGCCCACGGAAGACCGGCCGCGTCTCGGGCGGCCATTATTTGGACGGGGATTTTTCCACCTTCGTCCATGCTGAGCGTCAAGCACAATGGGATATCCGGCGCTTGCTGAGCTGGTTGCGCCTGAACCGACATGCTCCGGCTATCGGTGTATATGGCTTAAGTCTGGGTGGTTACAACGCCGCCTTATTGGCGGGGCTGGACGAAGACTTGGCCTGCGTGATCGCCGGCATTCCGGTGTTTGATATGGCGCAGACACAATGGCGCCATATTCCTTTGGCCCTCAGGCGTAGCTTGGAAGCTGATGGCGTGAGCGAAGATTTGCTCCGCATGGCCTACGCTCCGGTCAGCCCTGGCATGTTTGCCGCGCAGCTTCCACCCAGTCGTTTAGGAATTTTTGCCGGGACTATGGACAGCTTGGTGTGGCCGGATCAACCCTTGCAGCTGGCCCAACATTGGCAGGTGCCCACTCCATACTGGTTCCCAGGGGCCCATCTCACTTTTGCTGGCACCAGCGCACAGCGCCAGTGCTTGATCAACACTTTGGCCGCAGGAGGCCTGATCGATGCGCAACGACAGCCCATCCGCTCAGCGGATTTACCGTAAGGACTACCAGCCCCCCAATTGGGCCGTAGAGACCGTTGAGCTCTACATCGACCTTTGCGCTGCTGCCGATGATCAAGGGGCGCATCCCATGGAGGTGCGGTGCACCCAGCAGCTTAGAGCTCTGGGCAGCGGGCCCACTGATCTGGTGCTGGATGGGCGCGACATGGAGCTACTCTCCATCGCCGTGGATGGCCAAACATGGCCAGAAGAGCACTATGAGCTCGGATCGGATCAGCTCACGATTCGCGAATTGCCTGCAAGTGCCACACTCACGATTACCGGTCGCATTACACCCTTTGCTAACGCAAGTCTAGAAGGGCTGTATGCCTCACCAGGTTTGCTTTGCACCCAATGTGAGGCACATGGGTTTAGTCGCATCACCTGGTTTATGGATCGCCCAGATGTGCTCAGCCGGTATCGCGTAGAGCTGCGGGCACCTAGCGAGCGTTATCCGGTATTGCTGGCCAATGGCAATCGCGTGGAACAGCAAGACGAGGCGGGCATTCGGCGGGTTGTCTGGGAAGACCCATACCTCAAGCCCTGCTATCTCTTTGCCATGGTGGCTGGAGATTTGGGTTGTGTGCGTGATAGCTACACCACAGGCTCTGGCCGCGAGGTGGCCATCGAGTTCTGGTGCGATCGTGGCTTGGAGTCGCAGCTTGATCACGCGGTTGCATCCCTCAAAAACGCGATGCATTTTGACGAGCAAGAATACGGACGCGAATACGACCTGGATCTCTACATGGTGGTCGTCGCCAGGGCCTTCAACATGGGGGCCATGGAGAACAAGGGCTTGAACATTTTCAACCCCAAATGTGTTCTCGCTCATCCGCGTACCGCCACCGACGAGGACCATATTCTGGTCGAAGCCGTGGTGGCCCATGAATATCTGCACAACTGGACCGGGAACCGAATCACCTGCAGGGATTGGTTCCAGCTCTCTCTCAAAGAGGGATTAACGGTGTACAGAGAGCAGCATTTCTCGGCCTTGCATGGGGGCGGTGCAGCGCAGAGGATTCATGAGGTCGATCTTCTACGCAGTCGCCAATTCGTTGAAGACGCCGGCCCTTTGTCGCATCCGGTACGCCCGGACTCCTATGTAGACATGAATAATTTCTACACCGTGACGGTGTATGAGAAAGGGGCCGAGCTCATTCGTGTATTGCGCAGCCTGGTTGGAGAGCGTGGCTTCGCTGCCGGGATGCAAACCTACTTTGAGCGCTTTGACGGTCAAGCGGTCACCTTAGAGGATCTGCTGAGCTGCTTTCGTGGGCCTCATGACGAGGACCTCACGGCCGCTATGTTGCGCTGGTATGACCAAGCAGGAACGCCGCAGCTGGAGCTGCGGCTGAGCGTACAGAGCGACACTCAAATTCAGTTAGAGCTGGAGCAAAGCCCGCCTCGTAACAATGCTCAGTTCGAGCCGGTGCCCATTCCTGTTGAACTGAGCTTTGTGGACTCTGCCGGTATTTTGCCGTTGGCCGGCGCGGAGGCCTCGGGAGCCTATTGTTGTCATTTGCGGGAAGCAAAGGCCACCACCACCTTGTCTTTGAGCCGACCTGCGCAGGGCCCGGTCACACCCATTCTTGGCGGAGGCTTCCCGGCCCCTGTGCGTGCACAGCTGCATTGGTCCTTCGAGCAAAAGTTGGCGGCGGCTCGGTCTGCACCGGACCTGGTTGCGCGTTGGGAGGCGATGCAAGCCCTTTATCGGGAGGCTATGGACGCTCAAGAACCCGCCAGCGTGATGGCGCAGATGCAAGAGGTGATCAGCGCTGCCTTGCAGGACGATGTTCCCGCCGATGTTCAAGCAGCGCTGCTGAGTCCGCCGCCAGCGGCTAGCGTTTTGGCCGACAGTCAAGATGTGGACCCGAATGTTTTACCCCCCAAGCACGATGCTCTGGAGCGGGCGCTCGCCGCCGCGGTTTGGTCGCAGCCTAAACGTGCTGAAAAAGCCTTGGATGTGCCCTCCAGTTGGCGCTTTGTACCGGCTGATGTCGCAGCTCGCAAGCGCGCATTGCGTTTGCTGCAGCTGGGCCTGAAGGTCAAAGCCGATGGTGTTCGTGAGCGCGCGCTGGAATGGTTGAGACATAGCGATAACCTCAGCCAGCGCTTCGGCGCCCTTGCGGCTTTGTGGAGCTGTGAAGATGCGCAGGCGATGCCGTTATGGGAGTCCCTCTGGGAAGAGTATGCCCATGATGAGTTGGTGCTAGACCGAGTGTTGGGGCTGCGTGCTCGCTATGCCAAGCCAGACGAATGGCCGCAGTTGTTACAGCACCCTGGGTATAAGCGTACGGCGCCTAACCGCGTGCGCGCAGTGCTAGACACGCTGCTCCGACATAACCTTAGCGCCTTCTATTCGGCAGCTAATGAACAGGCACGTCAGTGTTGGATGGAGGAGATCGTGGCCTTGGATGGGCTGAATCCCCAGCTTACGGCCCGTTTGATCACCGGCTTAGAAACGCGCCTCTGTTTGAACGCCCATTGGCAGGATTTAACCGCGCAGATGCTGCAAAGCCTCCGTCAGCGTGTGCGTTCCCCAGCCGTGCATGAACAAATCGGTAGATTGCTCAAGAGTGCCGACTGACATATTTCTGTCATTATCGCGTCACATCATGAGATCAGTTTTTGACTGATGTCTTGGGCAGTTATGTACGGTCGTCATATCCTAATCGTTGAGGATGAAGAGCCAATTCGGAATCTGGTGCGCTTTGCTTTAGAGCGTGAGGATTACCAGGTACATGAAGCCGGTACAGCCCAGGAAGGGCGGGTGGCTATTGCAGAGCGGCGACCAGATTTAATCCTGATGGATTGGATGCTGCCCTCCATGAGCGGTTTGGATTTTTCGCGCGAGCTCAAGTCCAGCGAGAGCTTTTGTGATATCCCCATCATCATGCTCACAGCTCGTGGTGAAGAAGAAGACAAGGTTCGTGGCCTGTATGCCGGCTGTGATGATTACCTGACCAAACCTTTCTCTGCAGCAGAGCTGGTTGCGCGTATCCACGCGGTGCTGCGCCGCAGCCATGTGGGTGGGCTGGACGCGCCAATTGAGGTTGGAGACATTGCGATTGATGTTGCTGCGCAACGTGTCACCATCCAAGGCCAGCCCTTGTCCTTAGGTCCCACCGAGTATCGCCTGCTGCATTTTTTCTGCACCCACCCAGAACGGGCCTATACCCGCGAGCAGGTGCTGGATCGTGTATGGGGGCAAAATGTTTACGTGGAGGAGCGAACGGTTGACGTGCATATTCGTCGACTCCGTAAAGCTCTAGCTCCACATGGCTGCGATGCCTTGATTCAGACGGTGCGTGGGACGGGGTATCGGTTCTCAACACGACCCAGCGCCTGAAGAACCACTGAGTAAGTCGCTGCGCTTGCAATCTGCATTGCCGGCGGTACTCGGAGTCCTCACATATCCTAGATATGCTGCGGCTCCTGCGCTCCGGCGGCAATCCACCTTGCTGCGCTCGCGGACTTCCTAAGCGGTCCTTAACCTGCCTGTGGGTTTGTTGAGTCCGTGACGGACGTTGTGTCGGTACGTCATAACGCTTGCAATTTCGGTCAGCGGCGGTGCTCGAAATGCTCACATATGGTGGATTAGATTTGGCTCCTGCGTTTGGAGATAAACCATCTATCACTGCTTGCGGGTGGAAGTCATCAAACAATTGGGCGCGCCGGATGAGTGAGCTGATTACGGTCAGAAACGGCCGCGGTGGTCGCAAACCAAACCAAAGGACTGTACCCCTGTGGGCTGCGAAAAGCTTAGATACGGTATGATTTATATACCATGTTTGAGTTTGACGAAGCCAAGAGCGCCGCAAACAAGGCCAAGCACGGCATTGACTTCATCGATGCGCAGGTCCTGTGGGACGATCCACGGCTTCTTGAGATCCCCGCAAGAACGGATGACGAACCCCGCTCTCTTATCGTAGGGAGAATTGGAACGAAGCACTGGTCGGCAGTAATCACGCACCGGAACGACAAAATTCGAATCATCTCGGTGAGGCGATCCAGACGCCAGGAGGTTGAGTTGTATGAAGGCTAAGACATTTGACCGCAAGTTCGACTCCGGAGAGGACGTCAGCGATGAACTCGACCTATCCAAGGCTCGGCGACCGAACCTAGAGCAGCGCCGTGTCAACGTGGATTTCCCCACTTGGATGATCGAGCGACTTGACCGCGAAGCCAAGCGGCTTGGCGTAACCCGACAGTCCATCATCAAAGTTTGGCTGGCAGAGCGCCTGGATGACCCCGACTCAAATCAAGCCGCCTGAAGCGCTTGGAGATGCGTGTTCATTTGTTTGGGCCCGGAGTCTCAACCATGGCCGGCTCGGTAATAATCGACGATCTAGTGTCCCTTAACAGAAGTTCGTCGCACATATGCGGGTCAGCACGGGGTGTGC